>JALOOL010000093.1 GCA_025454425.1 Hydrococcus sp. Prado102
CGCGATCCCAGACAAATTAAAGCTAGCGCGATCGTCAGCGCCCAGGAACTCAAAAAAGAAGCTGCCCCGTTACCCGATGGCTTTGACGACCCAGAAGCGCTCATCCGCTATACAGTTACCCCCGTTTTCGATCCAGTTACTAGAGAACCGATCGCTGCTTTAATCTCAGGCGATATAGTCAACGATAAATTACCTATCGTAGCCAATACGCTAAAAGCCTTCGATGGAGGCTACAGCGCTCTCTATATGCGCCAACCCAACGGAGAATTCCTCTTAGCGAGTGGTTTACACCAAACGGAAGGAACTAGTTTAGATGACGCGAAAAAGAATAATCCTTTACCCGATACATCTATACTGGCAAAAGCCGTCGAAACCCCAGGCGAAGCAGTTGCTCAAGAGCTAAAAATTGACGGAAAAAACTACGCAGTCTCGGCGTTAGCGATTCCTAATATTTATAAAGAAGAAGCAACTGGCCCAGTTCCTATACAAGGAAGAGGCGAACCTGTTGCTATTTTAGTGCGAGGAACGCCAGAAACCATTATCGAAGCCGTACTTCGGGATAGCTTGTTAACCCAGTTGGGATTGGGCGCGATCGTAATAGCGCTTAACTTGTTACTAGCATGGATTATTGGACGCGCGATCGCCAAACCGATTCAAGGGTTGCAGCAAACGACCCAAAAATTTGCTAGTGGCGATCGCAATTCCCGCGCTATGGTATCGTCAACCGATGAAGTCGGTCGCTTATCGAATACCTTTAACCAACTCGCCGATAGTATTGTTACTAATGAAAATGCCATCCGAGAAGAAGCGGCTAAATTAGAACAAGCTCGTCAAGACACCGAAAAACTTGCCGAACAGGAACGCCAACGTACTGAAGCGCTTCAAAGAGAACTTATGCGATTCCTTGCTAACGTAGAAGAAGCTTCTCAAGGAAACTTGACTGTCAGAGCCGATATTACTGCTGGTGAAATCGGGATCGTTGCGGATATGTTTAACACCGTTATTGAAAGCGTGCGAGATCTCGTCGGTCAAGTCAAACAAGCTGCCCTTCAGGTAAACAATTCCGTTGGCAAAAATGAAACGGCGATTCGCCAACTGTCCGATGAGGCACTCAGTCAATCCTCTCAAATTAGCCAAACGCTCGATTCTGTCGAGGCGATGACCCGTTCTATCCAACAGGTCGCCAGCAACGCACAAGCAGCGGCAGAAGTTGCCCGTAGTGCCTCGCTGACCGCTCAAATGAGTGGAGAAGACATGGATATGACAGTAAGCAGCATCTTGCAATTGCGAGAAAACATCTCTGAAACGGCTCAAAAAATTAAGCGACTCGGCGATGCTTCGCAACAAATTGCTAAGGCGGTATCTTTGATTAACCAAATTGCCATGCAAACTAACTTACTCGCTGTTAATGCTAGTATCGAGGCGGCGCGTGCAGGGGAAGAAGGTCAGGGTTTTGCCGTAGTAGCTGCTGAAGTCGGTCAACTTGCCGCTCAATCTTCTGCGGCAACCAAGGAAATTCAACAAATTGTTGATTCGATTAAACAAGAAACCAATGCTGCTATCAAAGCGATGAAAGCTAGTACTAATCAAGTAGAAGAAGGCTCTCGAATGGTCGAGAAAGCCAAACAAAGTCTTGAAAATATCGTACAAGTCTCTAGCGAAATCGACCAGTTGCTTCAGTCTATTTCTCAAGCAACTATTTCTCAGGTAAATACTTCTGAAATGGTAACGCAGTTGATGGAAGAAGTCGCCCAGGTTTCTGAAAAAACTTCTAATTCTTCTTTACAAGTGTCTAGCGCTTTGCAAGAAACGGTGGAAATTACTAAGCAACTGCAAGAATCTGTTGGGGTCTTCAAGGTTGCATAATCTGAAATATTGCAGCAGTCGCAATAACCGCTCTTGTAATTAATTTCCTGGCTAATACAGATTGTCGAGACAAAAATGCTGCTATAAACATACTCAAAAAAGGATTAAGTACGGCGGGTCACACCGGAACTTGGTTGCTAGACAACCAAAACGCTTGGGGAGAGGAAACCTCTACTTTGGCTCTCTGCAATTCTGTTAGAGCAAGTTCCCTCAGTGAACCAAGAATCCTAGAGCTACACCGCTTTGCGGTTAGTGGCGGGAGTGTCAATTTACGCCTTTAAATTTGAGGCAGCAATTTGAATTGAGGGTCAGTTATTGAGAATGGCACAACTCAGTTAACCGCACTTAATATTATTTTTCCCTTGGTTAACAAAACCGTATTATCTGTTGCAGAGAAATTTATTTTCCTTCTCAACTTGAGAATTATGTTGGAGATAATTTTGCGCCCAATCGCAACTATGCTTCAGTAAATTTAAACCGATAATATTTTTTAAATTCCAGACAATTACTTTTTTATTTTCCCCCACCGATGCAATTTGGGTATTATCTGGGCTAAAAGCTACATCCCAGATCGAACCACCATCATTATTGAGAGTAGTTATTAAAGTACCGTCAATCTTCCACAATTTAATCGTGCCATCCTCACTTCCAGACGCGATCGCCCCTCCATCATGACTAATCGCAACCGTTCGCACTGTATCTCGATGTCCTTTGAGAGTCTTTAATAAAGTCCCATCGCTGCGCCAAATTTTGACAGTATTATCTTCACTTCCCGAAACAATGGTTTTCCCATCGGGAGTAATTGCAACTGTTAAGACTGTATCTTGATGTCCTTTGAGAGTCTTTAATAAAGTCCCATCGCTGTGCCAAATTTTGACAGTATTATCTTCACTTCCCGAAACAATGGTTTTCCCATCGGGAGTAATGGCAACTGCCCACACTGCACTTTGATGACCGTTAAGAGTATTTAATAAAGTCCCATCGCTGCGCCAAATCTTGATATAATCTTCACTTCCCGAAACGATAGTTTTCCCATCGGGAGTAATGGCAACTGCCCACACCGCATTTTGATAACCTTTTAAAGTTTTCAAGATTTTACCGTCTGGCTGCCAGAGTTTGACTGTACGATCTGCACTTCCTGAGACAATTGTTTTGCTATTACTACTAATGGCAACTGCATAAACTTCAGCATTATGTCCAGTAAAATTGGTTAATAAAACACCATTCTGGTTCCAGATTTTGACCGTCTTGTCGTCACTCGCTGAAGCAATGATGCGAGCGCTAAAATCTACAGAGATGGTCACATCTTGATGTCCTGAAAAAGTTTTAACTAAGTTATTATCTAGCTGCCAAAGTCTGACGGTTTTGTCCCAACTTGCCGAGACTATTTCATTCCCATCAGGTGTAATGGCAACTCCCCAAACCCGATTAGTATGACCCCTAAGCGTTTTGTTGGAAAGGTTTTGAAATCCATTCGTGTCTTTGCGCCATATTTTAATCGTATTATCCGCACTAGCAGAAGCAATCCAATTATTATCGGGACTAATAGCAACTCCATATACTGGGGCATTATGTTCTCTCAAAGTTCTTAAAAATGTGCCGTCTTTGCGCCACAGTTTCACTGTATTATCTCGACTTCCCGAAACGATTAACGTATTGTCAGCACTAATCGCAACTGCCCTAACTCCTGCTGTGTGTCCTTTGAAAGTGTTTAGTAACGTTCCGTCTTTTTTCCATAGTTTGATTGTTTTATCCTCACTGGCTGAGATAATAAGCTGAGCGTCATTACTAAGGGCAACAGCTTTAACTCCTGCTGTATGTCCTTCTAAAGTGGTTAGTAGAGTTCCATCTCTTTTCCACAGTTTGATTGTCTTATCCTCGCTAGCAGAAGCGATTAACCTTCCATCGCGGCTAATAGCGACTGAAGTAACCCCTGCTGTATGTTTTTTTAGAGTGGTTAGTAAAGTTCCATCTCTTTTCCATAGTTTGACAGTACGATCTGCACTTCCCGAAACAATTATCTGGCTATCGCCGCTAATAGCAACGGCTACAAGCCGTCTACTATGTCCTTCTAAAGTGGTTAGCAAAGTCCCGTCTCTTTTCCAGAGTTTGACAGTACGATCTGCACTTCCCGAAGCAACGATCTTTCCATCTGGACTAACCGCAATTCCATAAATGCGATCGCGATGTCCTGACAAACGGTTGCGTTCGATCGCCTGATAAGATGTTTGTTGTAGTATTTGTTTGACTTCTATCTCAAGATTTGAGTCTACTTTTCCTAACTTTTGTAGTTGTCGCGTTGCTTTAATTGCAGCTACCAACGCGTCTAATCTTTGATTTGAGGCAAACAATGCTTCGCTAGACTCAGCGACGGCTTTAACTTCGCTAACTAGTGCTTTGCGGTAATTAAACAAAGCAATGAATCCCAATCCAGTCATAATAAATAAGGCGGTAGTCACTGCTAGTAACAATCGCCTTTGCATATTAGCAATCTTTTTTTCTTGAAATAGTAAGGCTTCTACTTGTTTGGTTCGTTCTGCTAAAAAAGTTTTTTCTCGTTCTTCTTTTTCTAATCTTTCGCTAGCATTTAAAAACTGGTAATCTTGTTCTGTCAGTTTATGAAAACTAACCCAGATCTGAGCATCTTTAAGCGCTTTTCCTCTCAATAAACGCGATTCATCTCGACAATCGGAAGCTAGCCATGCAGCGATCGCCTGACTGTATGGACGCAAATAAGCTAGTTGCTTCTCAATCCAATTTTGGTTAAAAACTTCTTTATAAATAGGATTATAAACGGTTAATTTTCCCTGTTTTTCTATCGCTATACCACTCAATCTTATTTCTATAGAAAAGTAACTTCGAGCCGCACTAACTTCTTCTTGTTGATAGATTTGTTGATAGAGTCCTAATAAACTACCAATATCTCTTTCGTTAGCTAAAAGGCGATCGCGAATTGTTTTTAGATGTTCTGGTTCGTCTTGAGATTCCCAATTCGCGATAACATAAGTTTGGATTAACTGTTTTACATTCGGGCGATCGCTGTCTGCATGACGAACGACTAGATAACACAACTTTTGAGTTAGAAATGGCTGTCCTTGAGTCCATTCCCATAACTGTGCAAAAACTTTTTCTGGTTCTGCGACTATTCCTTGTAAACCCTTCGCTAAAGGTAAAGCTTCTGTTAACGTAAATCCAGTTAATTCAATTCCTCGACCGATATTAAAAGGAGTTCTTTTTTTATCTTCGATTAAAGTCGATGGCGATGCTACTCCTAACAAACAAAAGGTAAGGCGATCGTAGGCAGGATTATCTACTCGACGATTATAGCAAGCACGGATAAAAGCAAAAAAATCATCTATAGGAAAATTTAAGCCCAGAATGCTATCAATTTCATCGATAAAAATCACAATATTTTCCGATTTTTTAACTAATAAA
This sequence comes from Hydrococcus sp. Prado102, assembly GCA_025454425.1. Taxonomy (GTDB): domain Bacteria; phylum Cyanobacteriota; class Cyanobacteriia; order Cyanobacteriales; family Microcystaceae; genus Hydrococcus. The sequence continues at coordinate 5,302 of JALOOL010000093.1, forward strand.
ACCGATTCGATAAACTTGCGCAAACGTCCCAAGGGAGACAATAATTCTTGAGAATGCCACCAATCATCTAAATCGATATCTAGATCGAAATCTTCTGTAAGACTATCGAGAATGCCAAAATACCATTGATTGGGAGTCGCTAATTGAATTTCATCGAGAGAAATATCGATCGCCGCACAAACAAATCCTTCTGCTTGCAAGCGATTCATTACTCGCACTCGTAAACTAGATTTTCCCGTTTTGCGAGAATTGAATACATAACAAAATTTCTTGGCTTTTAATCCTTCATAAAGTTCATCATCTGCTTTTCTTTTAATGTATGTAGGGTTGTTTTCTGGTAGAGTTCCTTCAAATGTATACATGACTCTAAAGGTGAGACTAAGAACGAACAATTTTATCTCTAATTGCTGGCGATCGCATTTTTTATGAGCTTAAATATTTTTACTTTTTTGATATTTTGGCGTGCAATAATATTAATCTATTGTAAAGTTTTTTTCTTGTTTTTGATAAGAAATTAATCTGTTTTATCAGCGATTTTCAGATAATTTTACGCCTCTAAATATTTTTGAATTAAATTAACAATTTCTTCTCCTTCCTCTTTCGATTTATATTCATAAATTGAATGAATTTTACCATTTTTATTTATAGTTATCGCAATTGCATAAATTTGTTCTTGATTTCTTACTTCTTTTTCTTCTAATTTAATTTCTGATATGTATTCAAACTTATATTCAAAAGAGCTTGCTTTACCCAAAATTCCTTTTCTGATTAATGTGAATTGATTCCGATCGCGATCGAATGTGTAAATTTCTAGGGGATAAAATAAAGCTGAAAGCGAAAACCAAAATGGCAATAACCATTTTCCACAATGTAGAATTAAATGGGAAAGTCAACAGACAATAAAGAGAAACGAGCCAAATAACTAATGCAATAACCCCACCGATCCAAACATTAATTGGCTTTCCTTGAAGAACAAGTTTAGTAGAGCTTTGCTCTAGAATTTCCATAAAATTAGTAGATTAAACTAATTCGTTTCTAGGGTATCGGAAGCGATCGCGGCTGGTATATTAGTAGGTGCTTTAATGTTGACGATTTGTGGAAGGGTTCCCGTTTGTGCGGCTTGAATGGCGGCTTCTGTAGCATCGATACAAGCAAGCGATCCATCCGTAGTAACAATATAAAGGCGATCGCGTACAAATTGCATCGAAAAAGCCGAACCGCATTTCGTCGCCAACTTCCACAGTCGTTTCCCGACTCGTCAAAGCAATAAAATGTTTAATGATTCTAAGCGATCGCACTTCATGCTTAAGCTAAATGCGATCGCTCTTATTTAATAATGACTTCCCGATTTGCGGTGATGGACTGCGGTAACGCCTTCGTGTAGAACTTTGCCTTTTTGCGCTACTGCATACACAACCCAATGATCGCCGCATTCCATGCGATCGCCAACGGAACATTCTACATAAGCAAGAGCATCTTTGAGGATAGGCGAACCATTATTAGATTCTTCTACTTCTACTCCTGCAAAACGATCTTCGCCAGGAGCAAAAGGTTTCAGAAATTGTTTCATCAATCCTAAATGATTGCCTTCTTGTAAGATATTGAGAACGAAGTTATTGCCGTTATGCAATAGGGATTCGAGCGCTCTTTCTTTCGCTACAGCAATCGTTAACCCTGGCGGATTGAAAGTTGCTTGCGATACCCAATCAGCTAGCATCGCACCGTTTAGGTCGCCTTGTTTGCAAGTTACTACGCACAGAGAACCGATAATTCTTCCCAATGCTTGTTCGGTTCTCGCCGATTCCGACTCGCTGACTGAGGGTTTGGGTTGGCGGGATTTAGTGGCTTTCTTCACCGCTTGCGCAAAATCCGTCCCCGCTTCTTCGCAGGTTTTGAGGATAACATCGGTGGGTTTAAATTTGATACGTATCGTTTCAAAACCAAAACGATACCCTGCGTCGCGAAATTTAGTTTCTAATAAGTCGATCGCTTCGCCACTCCAACCGTAAGAGCCAAATACGCCTGCTAGCTTAGTCTTATCGGCATTTGCTAGGGTAATTCCCAAGGCGGTTTGTATTTGGGTTGGCGCGTGACCGCCTAATGTGGGAGAACCAAAGATAAAACCCGCAGATTTTTGAATGGCAGCTTTAATTTCTTCGGGTTCGGCGGTTTCTGCATTAATCGATTCGACACCTACACCTGCTTTAATAATCCCTTGCGCGATCGCCTGTCCTAAAATAGCGGTATTGCCGTATGCTGAAGCATAAATGATAGCAACGCTGAGTTCTTGCGATTTTTGGTTGCTAAGCCAAGTTTTATAATTTGCTGTCAGTTCCGTCAATGCGTAGCGTACTAGGGGACCGTGACCCGTTGCATAGATGTTAGCAGGTCGATCGCTCAGTTTTTCTAAGGCAGTAGCGATTTGCTTGGCATAGGGTGCAATAATGCAATCGAAATAGTAGCGGCGGTCTTCTTCGTAAACTTTCCAACCCTCATCGAATACCTGATCGCCGCAAACGTGCGCGCCAAATAGTTTATCAGTAAAAAGGATTTTGGTTTTCGCGTTGTAGGTACACATCTGACCTGGGAAACGCGGATTAGGCGTAGGAATAAATTCAAGTTGATGTCCCTGTCCTAAGTCGAGAATTTCCTCGCCTTTAACTACTTTCACGTTGAATTGTTGAATATTAAATTCGGGTTCTGAAAAGATATTTTTGAGATTGATAGCGGCAGGATTTGAACAAATAAAGGTAATTTGCGGGGCAATTTCTAATAAGGCTTTTAGGGTGACACAACGATTGGGGTTGACGTGACCTAATATGACATAATCGATGGTTTTTGGATCGATTCTTTTCTGTAAGGCTTCGAGAAAAATTTGTGTAAAAGATTCTCCAGGCGGATCGAATAAAGCGATTTTATCTGCTTGAATTAGATAAGAATTCGCCGTCGTTCCCCGTTGTAAACCGTATTCTATCTCGAATTTAAGTCTATCCCAAGTGCGCGATCGCAATACGGTTATTTCGGTAGTAATTGGAAATACTTGAACGTCTCTAGGTTTCATAATTAACGCTTAGTTATTAGGACTGTGCTTGTTGTAGAATTCGTTCGATGAAAGGTTGTTTTCCTTTTTCGTAAGCATCGCGATCGCGCTTATATGTTTAAATCAGTATAATTTTAAGTTTGGAGTAATGTCCGGCAATGTCTGGATTTTTCTGGAGATAATCTCGAAAAAGCAAATAATTTTTCCAATTTGTGCTTTCAATTTCCAGTATATGTAAGTGATGAGTTTCAGTATTGCCTTTAATAAAAAAATGTCTTTTTGGAACGCCTTGTTCGCCTCTGTAAGCGTATCCCATTTGAGTAAGAGGCTGTATTAATAAGGATGCTGCTTCAAAATTCTGTACTCCTATCCCAATATCTAAAATTGGGATAGTTAATACATCGGGAATTGCAGTACTACCAATGTGTTGAATATCTAAAATATCATTGCCAATAACAGATTGTAATTGTTGTTTTTCTTCCTCAAATAATCTTTCCCATTCGGGATTATAAATAGTAATTTGAAGAATATTATATGGTAACCCAAGTATCATTTTTCTAGAAGATTTAGATGACTTTCAGCAAGCGCGATCGCATCGTTAATTAAATTTTACTTTTTGACTCGCTTTCTGTTTCTTGAAAGCTATTTATATTTGTAGCTCGATCGATGCGATCGCTATTAATTTGATTTCCTGCATACAGGTTAAATGCTGACAAAGCTCCCATAGTAGTCAATCCTATTATAAAAGTTAATCCTTGGTCAAATTCAGAAATGATTTTATCGCCACCAACAATATATATTAGAATACCTGTAACGCCAGATAAGATTAACCCTACAACCAAACTACGTTGATGATTTTTGTCGAGCTTCATTTTATTTATCTAACAGTTTTAGGATAGTTTGATGCAAGTTCATAAAAAGCTATACCTAATATGAAAAGTCCAGGGATATTTAAACCACTAATAACAAAACCAATCCCGATTGTAATTGCTATTCCAGAAAGCGAAATCTTACGAATTATCTGTATTTTTTCTAAAGAACGTTGATGTTGGCTATTTTTAACTAACTCATTCTGTTTAATAATTTTTCCACGTATCCGCATCCACAAATCAATCTCTTCTGGCGAAGTAGCTTCTACTAAACGTTCTTCGATTTTTGCAAGCGTTAGCTTTTCATCAAAAGAAGTGTCAGAGGGAGATGGTTTTTCTGAAGGTGACGATTTATCTAATTCTCCCTTATCTTCTGACATTGTTTTAGGCAAAAATTACTTTATTAAAACTAATTTTAATAGTAATTGCCTACTTTTCTATGATGGACGGCGGTTAGCGCGTTAGGATCGGAAACGCGACCGTTGGTTATTTTGCTATATACGATCCAATGATCGCTAACTTCCATGCGACTGACCACTTCGCATTCGAGATAAGCCAGCGCATCGGTTAGGATAGGAGAACCATTGACGGCAGGTTGGGTTTTAATACCCGCAAAACGATCTGCACCTGGGGGGAATCGCTTGAGAAAATGCTTCATCAACGGTTGATAATTGCCTTGTTCGAGGATGTTTAGGACAAATTTATCGCCTACCTGCATCAAAGATTCGATCGCGCGGTCTTTCGCCACCGCAACCGTAAATCCTGGCGGTTCAAAACTCGCTTGCGACACCCAAGACGCTAACATCGCACTCTTCAAGTCGCCTTTTTTGGCAGTAATAATATAAAGTCCGCCGCTGATGCGTCCTAGTGCCTTCTCTAACTCATTATCGATCGCTTTGAGTTGTTTGACTTTGCGATCGACCGATAATGCTTGTCCTAAGTCAGTTCCCGATTCTTCGCACAGTTGATAAACAGCTTCTGTGGGGGTATCTTTGATGCGGATGGAAGAAAATGCTTTCGTCAAACCAGCTTCGCGAAACTTGGTTAACAAGGGGTCAATCGGTTCGTCGTTACCGCCATAGGATTCAAACATCCCAATGTATTGTTTGCCTTTGGCTGCTGCTAAGATCGTACCAATATTAGTCGTAGTTTCTTTGTGATGGCTACCCGCTAGCGGTGGCATTCCAATAATAATACCCGCAGATCGACCGACTAATTCTTGTACTTCTTGAGGTTCGGCGGATTTGAGATCCACCATTTCTACGCCGACACCCGTTTTAGTAATTCCTCTAGCAATTGCTTGCGAAATGCGATCGCTCCAGCCATAATCGGAGACATAAAAGACTGCTACTATCTTCTCAGCTTTACTTTGCGCTTCACTCCAACTGCGATAGCGTTCTATTAGTTCGTCGGTGTTGTATTTTAAAACGGGGCCGTGACCGTTAGCAACCATCGTCACGGTATTTGGTAACGATTCCATGCGTTTGATAGCAGCCAGAACCGATCGCGCGTTAGGAGCCATCAAACATTCATAATAGAAACGATAGTCGGGTTCTATTCCCTTAAGATCTTCATCAAAAAGATCGTCCGAACAATAGTGCATCCCAAACACATCACAGGTAAACAGGATCTGCGTAGCGCGATCGTAAGTTAACATCGTATCGGGCCAGTGCAAGTTTGGCGCGCTGACGAAATCGAGAACGTGACCGTTACCTAGATCTAAACTATCGCCGCTTTTAACTAATTTGCGATCGAATGGTTGGTGTACGAAATCTTCTAAAAATTGAATGGCAACTTTTGACCCCACCACCGTGACTTGTGGCGCGAGTTGCAAGACATCTTTAACCAAACCGCTATGATCGGGTTCTGTGTGGCTGATAATTAAGTAATCGATTTGTTTGGGATCGATTAATCCCGTTAGGGTGTCTAGATACAGTTGGCGAAATTTTTCGTGAGAGGTATCGACTAACGCTAGCTTTTCGCCGCGAATAATATAGGAGTTATAGGTCGTACCGTTTTGTAAACCGAATTCGATATCGAAGCGATCGCGATCCCAATCTAGGGAACGAATGGCTGTGGTGTTTGCCGCAATCTCGGCAGTTTGCATCGTCAGCCGTTTTTGAGTCTTTACGGGCGTTGCAACCATCAACCTTCTCCTTTAAACTTTTTTTATATTGTTCATATTGTGACACATTGACTTTGTAACAATTCATTAAGAATCTTATTGAAATCGATCCATTAGCTAAGAATTACTTAAGATTCGATTGGCGATCGCTTTAATATAGATACAGAAGATTGCTTGCCCAACTAAGGTATGACGCATTCAGGCAACAGATATCCATTGATGAGTCTAAGGAAAAATTTTGGCGCACAGAAAGCTTAAATGGCTCGCAGTTTCGCAAATCTATCTCAATTTCTTGGCTATTGCCTCGTCTTAACAAGTAATTTAAAGCGTGACAGCTTATTTAAATTTGTGGAAGTAAATATCAAATAGTTGAATAAATTTAACCGACCAACAATATTAGGGGATTAAAAATAGGCATCAGCAAAAAAAGGCAATGAGGTGTGGGCTAAGTTGTCGGTATTCTTGAAAAAAAAATAATTTTTACACACAGTTTTTAACAACAGCGTATAGGAAATAATAGGCAAAAGCCATAACAATACATTAAAAATCTACAAAATTTTAAAAAATCAGTAATTATAAAAAACAATTAAGTGTAGCTTAGCTAACTTTTTCTAAAAATATATTAAAAAAACTTTTGAACAAAACATCGGCAAAAATAAAACTTTGTAAGTAAGTAAAAATAATCTTTGTAAATCTGCTAAGTTTTAGATGGGAGTAAAAATCAAGCTAGTTAGAATCCCTAGCTAAGAAATATCGGCGATGAAAATTCTCGTAGTAGAAAATGACGAGTTGACCGCTAAATCGCTGGATAGAATCCTCTCTAGCCAAAACTACACGGTTGAAACTGTTAATGACGGTCAGACAGCTTGGGAGTTAGTTGAGGTCTTTCCCTACGATTTACTCGTTCTCGATGCAACGCTTCCTCGCCTCGACGGAATCAGTCTGTGCAGGCAAATTCGCACTGGCGGAAAAACGCTACCAATTCTTATGTTGGCAAGAGCGGATAACAGTCAAAATGGAGTAGCCGGATTAGATGCGGGTGCGGACGACTATCTTCTCAAACCCATCGATTCGCAAGAATTGTTAGCGCGCGTTAGAGCCTTGCTGCGTCGTGGAAGTGGCATTTCTTTTCCCATCCTCAAATGGGGAGACTTAAACCTCGATCCGAGTACTTATGAAGTAACTTATGGAGAGCGATCGCTGTCGCTTACCCCAAAAGAATACGCCATTCTAGAGCTTTTTTTGCGCAATCCCCGCCGCGTTTTTAGCTGTGGAGCCATTCTCGATCATCTGTGGGAATTTGAAAAGATTCCTGGCGAAAATGCCGTGCGCACTCATGTTAAAGAACTACGTCACAAACTCAAAGCCACAGGCGCTCCTGGCGACCTCATCGAGACAGTTTACGGGATTGGTTATCGCCTCAAAGAACTAGAAACCACGTCCTCTTCCCAAACAACAGAAGACGCAGGCGAGATTATTCAACAACAGACGCTAGCAGCCGTAACCGAAATCTGGAAGCGATTTCAATCGAGAATTAACGAACAAATAGAAATTTTAGAGCAAGCCACCAAAGCACTGCTACAAGAGTTCCCAGATCGACAATTGAGAGAAAAAGCAGAACAAGAAGCTCATACCCTAGCGGGTGCGTTAGGAACGTTTGGCTTGACAAAAGGCTCTCAGTTAGCTCGAAAAATCGAAGAGTTACTACAAGCCGATCGCTTTTGGGAAGATAAGAAAGTTACACAACTTGAAAAACTCGTTCGAGCTTTGCGCGACGAAATCGCTCGCGCGGCTGAAACTACGGTTTCCCAAACAACGCTCGTACAAGACGAACGTCCTTTTCTATTAATTGCAGACAGCGATCGCAATCTAGCAGAAAACATCTTCCAAGAAGCCGAAAGCTGGGGAATGGAAGCGGCGATCGCCACCAGCCTCTCTATTGCCAGAGAAATTGTCGAAAAACGAATGCCGAACGTAGTTTTGCTCGATCCTTCGCTATCTACTAATCCAGAAGACAGTTTTAGGTTCATTACCGAGCTAACCCATCAAATCCCCCGCATTCCCGTCTTGATTTTCTCATCTCAAGATAGTTTAAAGGAAAGGCTTGAAGTCGTGCGATCGGGCGGGTGCGCTTTCCTGCAAAAACCCATGCCTTCCGCTCAAGTTCTCAAAGCGATCGCTCAGGTACTACATCGAGGAGAACCCCCAGACGGTAAGGTAATGGTAGTAGACGACGATCCTAAAATTCGCGCCATTCTGCGAACCTTGCTCGAACCGTGGGGACTTAAAGTAACGACCCTCGACGATCCTCGACGATTTTGGGAAACCTTAGAAGCAGTCGTTCCCAATTTGTTAATTTTAGATATCAAAATGCCTCACATCAATGGCATCGAATTGTGTCAAGTCATCCGCAACGATGCACGTTGGGGAGGATTGCCCGTTATCGTACTAACGGCTCATACCAACCCCAAGATCGTCAATCAGGTCTTTGCTGCGGGAGCCGATGACTTCGTAAGCAAGCCCGTTGTCGGGCCTGAATTAATCGCTCGCATTATCAATCGTTTAGAACGGTTAAAACTACTGCAAAGATTAACCGAAACCGAACATTTAGTTCCGCTTTAACAGTTATCAGCAATCAGTAATCAGCTTTGGGCGCATGGCGTGCGCCCTCTCAGTCATCAGTGAGGAGTTTAGTGAGTTTAGATTGTGCGGTAGTAAATATATCCTTCCTTGTCTCCTTGTCTCCCTTGTCCCCCTTGTCTCTAAATAGGCGCACCCAGATCTTGAATTAATCTGCTTTTGGCGGGATTTTGCGAATTTCTGAGTAAAAAGCCATTTTATTAAACCCACCAGCATTTTTCATCGAACTAGTTCGCAATCGCAAGTTAGAACTAGCAAACCACAAACGTTCTTCTATATAAGTTTTTTCCTCTTCAACAATTAACGTTAAAGCCTCATCGTTACCCAAAACATAACGACCCGAAACAGGGGTTTTTGAAAGCGTTCCCGCCGTCTGTAAGATTTTGCCAACTTGAGGATTTTCGCGATCGGGAACGACAACAACGATCGCAGAACCAATTTGCTTGGTTTTACCCCAGTCTACCGAATTATCCCATGAAGCTTTAGTTCCGCCTAGCGTTGTACTAGGGTCGATGTTGTGTTGTTCGCACAAAGCGACAACCTCTCGACTATCTGAGGACAGTCTTTCTATCGTAATTTCTGATTTGCTGTTTTCAACCTGGGTTCGATCGAGATGATAACTGGTGCGCTGGGAAAACCATTTGCCCGCACACATCTCAAGAAACTCTTCGATTTTCATGAATAATTTACAAACGCTTATCTTAATTATGTTCGGATTAATTTATTAATTTTACTCTTTTCGCTAATCCAACACCGATTGGTTTTCCGATTAATGTTTTACAATCGAACGATCGCGCTATATCTCGCTCTACTCTAGCTCGTTTCTTTTTGCAGTCGCTCAAGAGAGAGAAGAGCCGCCTGATTGACTTGAGGATGGCTATCTTTTGCTAAAAATTTCAAAGCAGAAATACTTTTTTGGGTGTTTAAATTGCCTAATGCTTCTGCTAGACGCTGGCGAATCAACCAATCCTCTGAAGATGCAAAATCAAGAATGCGATCGACGCTTTCTGTCGCTTTAATTTCTCCCAAAGCTGCGATCGCGGCTTGCTGCAATACTGTTTCCTCGCTATTAAGAGCATCGAGCAAAACTTCCTTTGCTCGTATGTCTTTAAGATTTCCTAACGAAACTGCCGCACTAAAACGCACCAACCATTCCGTATCTTCGTAAAATGACCGAGTTAAGGGTTCGAGTGCCCGAATATCGGCTAAATAACCGAGAGCGCCGGCTGCATCCGCCCGAATTCCATAGTCGTCATCGGTTTCCATCAACTTAACCAGAATATCGTAACATTCATCGGTTTGCTTAATTCCCAATGCAAATACTGCCATCGATCGCACGGGTAAAATCTCGTCGTAGAGAACTTTTTTGATTAAAGGTACTGCATCTTCAGCACTAACTTGTCGCAATGATGCTAATGCTAACAAGCGATCGCGAGAGTTAGGACTATCAAGTTGACTGGCAATTTCTTCTAAATTTGGCTGACTCATGAATTCCTCGAATGTTCCAGTCATTTTTACACTGGATGTTACATATTGTATCAAATTGAACGAAAGGACACCCGACCTCGAAAGTCGTAAGTATTAATGCGCAAACACTTAAAATTGTAAATTCATATTGCGAGTCATTAGAAAAATCTTTAGAAATTGTCTAGAACAAAGATCTTAGATCTAATCTAAAGCATTAAATCAACATAGATTTGGGGTAAATGACGATGAATATTATGGATAGCCAACAAAAATATCGTATGGTTTGTACGCTGACATTTGGCGACATATACGGTCAAATTATCGTATGGTTGATTGTTATCTTCATAACGCTAGCTAGTACCTTGGCTTTGTGGAGTAGTACTCGTCAAATCTACGCTTTAGCAACTGTAGGAATTGTTTTAGTCTTGTCTCTTCCTTTCTTATTATTTGCCTTCGTAACAACTTTGTTAAATCATATCGAGTTTGCACCCATAGAAGAGACGGCTACCCGTATGTCCTTAAATCCAAAAAGTTCTAAATCTACTCAAAAAACAGCCGAAGCAGCCAGCTAAATCAGTTCTCAGTTATCAGCTTTGGGCGCATGGCGTGCGCCCATTGAATTATTGTAGGGCGATCGCCGATTAAAATAATCGCGCTTCCTACACCGAAAAGTCGATTTAATCGGTTGGGGAGAACGCACCCAACTTTTAACCGAACAACAAGCCGAAAACCTGTTGAGTGAGGCAGCAATGCACCCACACGGAGCGAGAAATGTATTTGAAAGAGCGATCGCCCTGCGAGAAGTTATATATAAAATATTTAGTGCGATCGTTTTGCTCAAAGCTTAAAATGAACGATCCGTTAAACGCTTATAAAACTCGCACAGATTTTTACCCAACTCTAGATCTTTTTTAATTTAGTGTTGCGATCGCCGTATTAATTGATAACTTAACGATTAATTCCTTCCTTCAATCTAAGTTACTGATTACATCGAGTAGTAGGCTAACATCAAAATACTGTAGCTCTGATTTTAAGCGCAAAAGATACGGCAAAGCAAAAAAGAAAACTATCCAACTGCATCGGTAAAACGAATTTTAAGATAATCCTCTTCCATCTTTGCCCCTGCTGGTTTGAGTGCTGCTAATGCCTGTGGCAATACTAAATTGCGTCGATGGTTGCCGATTCTAATATTTAATTCGTCTCCTGTTTTATTTAACTGGATTTGGTCTTTCGGAACGCCAGGTAAATACAGTTCTAAACTATAATTCTTATCTTCTTGAACGACTCTAATTGTATTTTCTTTGTAATAAACTTGAGTTGGATCTTCGTCTTTATAAAGAATGTCTTTTAAGCGTTCTAATGCTGCTAACCCGCACATTTCCTCAGAAAAAAGCGGTACTTCTTTAACGGGTAAAGGATGAAAATTATCGTAAATTTCTTGCTTATAAATAGTTTGATTATTTTTCCAACGCTCGAAAAAAGGATCGGTAACGGTTTCTGGAATAATACGATTGGCGACGATTAAATCGGTAGAAACATTATATAAACTCAAATAAGAATGCGCTCGCAAGGATTCTTTAATAACCATCTTTTCGGGGTTAGTTATCAAACGCACTGAAGTTTGAGTATTATCAGTTAAAACTTTTTCAAGCGCTTCAATTTTTTCGTAAAATTCATAAGGCGCATCCATAACTTCCTTATCGGGTAAAGAAAACCCCGCGATCGGTTTGAAGATTGGTTCTATTAACGGTCTGAGTGCTACCGACATCCCTTGTAACGGTTTGTAAAATTTTCTCATGTACCAACTGCTAACTTCAGGCAAACTCAGCAATCGCAAAGCGGTTCCCGTAGGAGCAGAATCGATAATCAAAACATCATAAGTACCTTCATCGTAGTGACGTTTCATTCGTACCAAACCAAAAATTTCATCCATTCCTGGTAAGATAGCCAATTCTTCAGCTTGAACGCCTTCCAATCCTCGTGCTTGCAAAACTTGGGTAATGTAGCGCTTAACAGCACCCCAATTGCCTTCTAGCTCCATCAACGCATCCAATTCGGCTCCCCAGAGATTCGGGAAAACTTGTCGCGGGTCGTGTCCCAATTCTAGGTCAAAACTATCAGCGAGAGAGTGAGCGGGATCTGTACTCAGGACTAGGGTTTTGTATCCCAATTGAGCGCAACGGAGTCCGGTAGCAGCCGCAACGGAAGTTTTGCCTACTCCTCCCTTACCAGTCATCAAAATTACACGCATGAATGCTTGAGCTTGTGTATGAGAAAATGTTTACAATACTTATACTTTAACAGTGATCAGTTATCAGTGACTAAAAGGCAACAGGCAATAGGCACTATTGCAACAGGTGAGAAGTAAAATTCTACTTTCAAGTCATATGTTGGGTGTTTGACTAGTTTTTCCTCTTGTTC
>JALOOL010000403.1 GCA_025454425.1 Hydrococcus sp. Prado102
CTTCTGCCCTAAAAGACGAAAGCCCGTGCTTGTTGGAGATGTAGCACACAGATTACAGGCAATAATTTTTGAGCTTTGTACGGAACATAATTGGCGGTTGATTGCTTTGGAGATAATGCCAGACCACGTACATCTTTTTTTAAACTGCGATCCAGTGGATGCGCCAAGCGTTATCATAAAACGTATCAAAGTCAGGGCTTCTCATCACCTTCGCAAAGAATTCCCGCACTTGTTAAAGATACCCACCCTATGGACTCCTAGCTATTTTGCTCTACGACTGGGAATGCTTCAACCGAGACAGTTCGACAGTATATTGAAAATCAGAAAAACAAGTAAGGGATGGACTCTTGATAAATCCCCTTCGTTCGCTCGACGACCAGCCGTTAAAAACGGACTGGCTAACTCTCGCTCACCGTTTCATTGTTTAATTGCTCATCCAAGATCGACACAGCTTTCCTGCCATACATTATCACAGCCAATTACCCACTAATACATAGGGTGCCCAGTAATAGGGAGATTTTAGGTCGGGGTTGGCTAACAGTGAAAGCTGGGCGTGACGCAAGGCTTCTGCTTTGGCGATCTGAGGATTTTTTAAAGCTTCGTAGAATTGCCCGATTAACAAAGCGCTCGCTTCATCATTGACCTGCCATAATGTAGCTAGGGTACTGCGCGCGCCTGCCCGCACTGCTACTCCTGCAAGTCCCAAAGCGGCGCGTTTATCGCCCGTTAACGTCTCGCAAGCGCTGAGAACGAGCAATTCGATCGCGTTGTTTCTCGTTTGTTCGCTAGAACGCAGCAATTCATTGAGTTGATTGACGTTAATGCGATCGTCCCAGGCGAGAATAAAGGTATTTTCGGCTTGAGAACTAAAATTCCCATGCGTAGCTAAATGGACAATGGGAAAAGGCAATGTTTGCAGCTTATCTTGGAAGGCTTGACTGGTAAACTGGTTGTTAAGCAGTTCTACACTAGGGACTAAAGATTGTATTTTAGCGAGTTCTTCGCCGACATATTTGAGTGGAGAAAAACCCGATCGCGCTTCAGTTAATCCGGCAGTTATCGCTTTTAATTCTTGTCTGACTAAAGGTTTGGGTTGTAGTAGTCTCAATCCTGGCGTTAAGGCTATGCTATATTTTTCAATCAAAAATTGTTTGCCATCGTGAAGGACAGCCATCGGTAAGTTACGTAAGGGACTGTCTAGGACGAAAACTAAAGTTTTGACGTTACTTTTAGCAATGTCGGCTTCAGCATCTCGCAGCAGCCAATTATAAACGGTTTGAGCATTGGTTATGGTTTCTGGATGATTCCACTGTCTTAGGTTTTGAGCGAGTCTTTCTAAAATGCGTTCGACTTTTTGAGGATCGTCGAAAGGTGTCGTGTAGTGGCGTAAGGGTTGCTGGGGAAGCTTTAGAATAATCTCGAAGCGATCGCCCAGAACGATAGGATAAAGAATGGCAGCATTGGGATCGTCTTTGTCTGTAACATTGTCGATGATGACGGGTTGCGCCTCCAAACAAGTAGCGCGAAAGAAGTTTTCTAATTCTGCTAATTGGAGAGAATCAATGGCTTCGCGCGCTTCTGTTAAATTCTTTTCGCTAGCTTGAGTAGATAACAGTAAATCTACATACTGACGATAAATTGGTTCTACACTTTCGCGAAAGGTGAACTGAATGTCTGGGTTGATAGCAATTAAATCGCTGCGTAGAGACTGTAATGTTTGTACGGTTTGGCGATAAGCCGCGATCGCATCTTCTTTTTTGCCTGTTGCTTTTAATAGTCTTCCTAGCTGCCATTGCCATTGATAGCTAATGTCTCTTGCATCGACGGCTTGAGCTAAAATTAGTGCTTGTTGCGTTTGCGCTTCTGCTTTTGAAATTTGGGCAGTTTTTTCATAGAGTCCTCCCAAACTCCCCAGTGCATAGGATTGCGCTTGGCGATCGCCAATTTCTTGAGCTTCTTTGACGGCTTTGCTTAAAATTTGTTCTATTTCGCTCCAGTTACTGGGAATTTCTTTCTTTTTCTGCGTTTCTTTGAGTCGCGTCAAACTTTGAGCTAAGTTAATTCGAGCATAAATAGCTGTTCGAGAGGGTGATAATCGAGCGAGTTGGGATTGAATTTGAGGGATTAAAGCTTCTGCTGGCGATCGCTGTTCGCTATTAATTAACATATTCAGTTGATTTAATTGCGCCTGAAGCTTTTCGGTGGGAGATGTGGATGCAGCGATCGCTTGTTGATAAAATGCGATCGCGACTTCTGCTTTTTCTGTTGCATTGTTAGCATCTCCTACACTCATGAAACTTGCACTAGCAAGGCGTTCGGTGTTGCCTAAACTAAAAAGAGCGGCGCTAATCTCTGAAGGAGATTGTAACCGTTGCGCGATCGCTAAACTTTGCTTTAACATGAGGCGAGATTGTTCTAAATCTCCAACTAAATGCAGTGCATTACCGAGCGATCGCAATCCTACTGCTTTTGTTAGAGAATCTGGTTGTTGTTGTAGTGTTTCCTTGAGATTATCTAAAGTTTTCAAGGCGCGACGATAAAGCCCTAATGCTTGTAGGGCTTGAGATTGGTTGATGCGGCTGCGAAGGACTCCAGTTGCATTTCCCGCGCGATCGTAAGTAGCCGTCGCTTTTTCCCAACTTGCTAAAGCCTCTTCAGTGTTCCCTCGTACCAGATTTAAACGACCTTGAATATCTTGAATCTGAGCGAGAATTTGCAACTTTTCGGGCGATTCTTCTAATTTATTTAATAAGTGTTCGCTTTCTAGAATTGTTTGGCTAACTCCCGTCCAGTTTCCCAATTGTTGATAGGTGAGAGCAAGATTGCTCAATACCATCGCTCGTGTCAGTTGGTTGTTATTGCGATCGCTTTTCAGTTCCTGTTGCAATACTTGCACGGCTTCTGTGTATCGTCCTTCGTTATACAAGACTTTGCCTTGCTGTATTAAGTTTGATGGAGAAACTTGTTTTCCTTCTAGGCTCCAAACTGGAGAAATTAATGCGCAAAATAAAGTTGCGATCGCAGCTAGAATCAGCCATTTAAATTTAATTTTTTTAATTGGTTTCATTTTTTATTAATAGAGACATAAGTTTTTTCCGTAGGAGTTTAAGGTTCTTTCGCCCCCTAAATCCCCCAATCCTGGGGGACTTTGAGATGTGCTTTTTCTCTTTTCCCCCCAAACTTGGGGGGTAAGGGGGGCAAAAAACATTTAACTAGGTAGAACACCTTGACAGGGCAAGGTGAATAATAACTGCGATAAGCTATTGATAAAAATTTCAGGCTTTTTGGTATTGCCCACGCCTACATAACTATGTTTGTTGCCTGTTCCCCAAATTCAGTAAGTAAAATGAATGTGCGATCGCTTAGGTAAATCAATGAGTAACCTTAACCGGACACGAATGAGGAGCAAAACCAGGACTATTGGGCGTAGTAGTCGGTGCTTGAGCCGTTAAGATAACTTTGCCATCGCGATCGACTATCCATCCCTGCGCTTCTATAATCGGTTCTGGAGACGAATTTTCAGATTGAGAGGGCGTTTCAACTTCAGCATTGTTTTCGGCTTCAGTGTCAAGTGTTAGCCAATCGGCTCCTAAAACGGCTTCTCCTGGTAGCGGTTCGCGAGGATTGGCAGGGATGCCGCCTCGTCCGGTCATGACGAATTCCCCTTGTTGGCTAGCAGTTGCGCCGCCTCCGAGACATCTTTGGTCGATTAGCCTAGAAGCATCTACAACATTGCTGGGTAAGTTGACAACTCCTTGGGATGGGTCAGTATTGGGCGTATCGATTTGGATGGTTCCATCAATACCTAATTGAGAACTAGCGGTAATGTCGCTGAGATCGGTGTTATTGTCGCGATCTTGAATCCCAAAAATGCCTTGAGAAGTTAGATTAATCTCACCGCCTCGACCTTCAAAAGCATTAGCTGTGATATCGCTGTTTTCATTAGGGTTGGCAATGATAAATTTAGCATTGAAGACGAGAATGGATACTTGGTTAGTGTAGATGGATTATTCCTTAGTGAAAAAATGGATCCAGTGAAGCCTCAAATGGCCCCTAGCCCAATGGCAATGTTTATGTTTAATTTAGGCGGTTTAAATCCTACTAAATCTAAATATGTAGACATTCGTTCTTATCCAAATAATACAGATATAGTTGTTGACTTGTCTTATGACAATCCTACTACATTAGCTTCAGGTGGTCCTGATGTTGTTGATCCTAGGTATGTTCGTATTAGAATGCAGCATAGCTTTTTAGAAATGCCGAAAAATGATTTTAGCCCAAGAAGAGATGATCCAAGAGTAGGATATTTTATGCAACAACGAACTGATATGACTAGTGTTGGTGTAACACCATATAAAGACATGATCAACCGTTGGTTTTTGAAAAAGAAAGATCCTACAGCTGCTTTAAGTGAGCCAGTAGAGCCAATTGTTTTTTGGATAGAAAATACCACTCCTTTAGAATACCGTCAAACAATAATTGATGCAGGTTTAAAATGGAATGAAGCATTTGAGAAAGCTGGGTTTAAAAATGCTGTACAAATGAAAGTCATGCCTGATGATGCTAAATGGGACCCTGCTGATATACGATACAATGTTATTAGATGGGTATCTTCTGCCCAACCCTCATATGGTGCCATTGGACCTAGTTTTGTGAATCCAAGAACTGGTCAAATATTGGGTTCTGACATTACTGTTGAATGGTATTCAGGAAGTGCAACTCCAATCAACGATGAATTATTTAATGGTCCATCAATGCCTCAATTGGTTTTTCCCGGAATGAATCACCAACACCTTTATAATTGCAATATTGGTGCTGAATTAAAAATGCAATATACTGCTGGCTTAACTACTTTGGAAACGATGAATGCGAGTGCAGCAGAAATAAAGGAAATGCACCAGCAGTTTTTGATTTATTTAATCATGCATGAAATGGGTCATACGCTTGGACTGAACCACAATATGCGGAGCAGCCAAATGTTGTCACCAATGGAAGTCCACAACACTTCTATTACTAGAAAGATTGGTTTAATTGGTTCTGTAATGGATTATCCTGCTATTAATATTTCT
>JALOOL010000404.1 GCA_025454425.1 Hydrococcus sp. Prado102
CAATTTTTAGGTCTATCTCCTCTCAATTTTTCTGAGTTTTCTCTTTTTTCTTTTATAGCTGCTTAATTTTTTTCTCTCCCCTTATATAACAAAAGAGGGATGAAACCCTATCAACAGATTCCCATTCAAGAATGTGGCGAACCCCTCATCTCCATCCCGCTCGATCGCTTTGCAGTAGAATCTCCCCACCCCTATGTTAAATTAGGAGCCAATTATCAATCGCGATCGCCTTACTGTCTTCGTCAAAGCGTACTCGCTGCTTTAGTAAAAGCTCAAAACCTCTTACAACAAGACTATTCAGGTTGGCGAATTAAAATTTTTGATGCTTATCGACCCGTCGAAGTGCAACAATTTATGGTCGATTACACCTTTTTTGAACTGCTGCAACAGAAGGGATTAATCGCAGAAAACTTATCTAGCGAACAGCGCCAGCAATGGTTAGAAAAAGTTTATCAAATTTGGGCAGTACCGAGCGATAACCCCGCTACGCCGCCGCCTCATAGTACGGGTGCAGCAGTCGATATTACCTTAGTCGATGCTACCGGACAGACGCTAGAAATGGGCGGAGAAATCGACGAACTTTCTGCGCGATCGCATCCCGACTACTATGCCAATAGTACCGACGAAACCGATCGAATTTATCATGCCAGACGACAACTGTTACATAAAATCATGCAACAAGCTGGATTTTGTCGCCATCCTGGGGAATGGTGGCATTTTTCTCTCGGCGATCAAATGTGGGCGTGGCAGAAAAATCAAGAAAATGTTAATACTTTTTTAACGGCTCGTTATGGGAAATGGTGATTGGGGAGTAGGGGTGTAGAGAGACTCTTGACGACAAGAAAGAGAACTGGCTCAATCCCTTCTGCCATCTGCCTACCTTCGGAAGCCGCTACTCTTCGAGAACGCCTACGGCGAACGCGTCTACTGCCATCTGCCTTCCATCTCTCGAATGAATTCTAATGGCAACCCATCGGTATCGGCGATGAAAGTAACTTCATAAACGCGATCGCCGATTTGTTGTTGCGTGGGTTCGAGTAAGATTTTTAAAGGATTAAATTGTTCGGGATCTTGCTGCGCCGATAAGCTAAAACTAATTTTTAGATCGTTCAACCAAGTCGGTAAATCTCGAACCGTCTCACTGAGATCGAAAGACAGATGGTAATAACCAACGTAATGTTCGTCGCCAAACGCATCGGGGGCGGGTTTGGGTTCGGGAATTTGAATTAATTCAATTCTACCGCCCAACCCTTGCATCCAACAGGCGAGGGTGTAACCTGTAGTAAAACGTTCGTTTACGGTAAACCCCAGCCGTTCGTAAAATGCGATCGCCCGATGGATATTCGCCGTGCGAATAGAAGCATGGTGCATAAAACAGTTACCTACTGCATTACTCAAACAGACGAAAGTAAGGGTAACGTTTGGGGACTCCCGGTTCTTTTTCCAAATCGAAGTTAATGACATCCCAGCAGGAATCGTCTTCTACTTCTGGACTGAATTCAACCGGAAGACCGTACAATCGAGGGGTTTGAGAATCGGAATTCCCTCTCCAAGGCGTATTGCGTTCTAAATAAGCGCTGACCAACTCTCGATAGCGACTGGCAATAATCACCTTCGTAGCACGATAGCCTTGGGTATATAGGCGATCGAGTGCTTCGTGAATTTCAAAGCGAATTCCGTCTGGATGGGTGTGCTGTCGATACCATTCTGCGTTCCAACGCCGCCAGTGTCGTCCTGACTGTAGGTGAACTAATTCGCCTGTTTGCGGATTGGCTTCAAACGCGCCATGACGAGGACATAGATAAGTATCTGTCAGCGTCAAAGCAGGAATCATTTGACGACAGTGCGGACACGGAATTTCTGGGCCAAAAATAGGGTATTGTAAACCTGGACTCATCATTGATGAAATATTTTGCATCTTTGGTATCCAACAGCAATCGTGGATATATTATATCTGCTCAACTCTCTAGGATTTTTATTTTTAAGTGTAGATTTTAGATTTTAGAAGGGTACTGATGCACGATAATTTCTCAATTTTACCTTCATATTGGTCGCCTCCCGATCTATCTAAGGCGGCTTTTGTTGCGTTAAATGCTTCTGTAATAGGTCGCGTATCGATCGCAACGGGGGCTAGTATTTGGTATAGTGCTGTCGTCCGAGGAGATGTCGAACGCATTGAAATCGGCGCTTGTACTAATGTTCAAGATGGAGCCATATTACACGGCGATCCGGGTAAACCGACGATCTTGGAAGATTACGTAACAATCGGACATCGTGCTGTCATTCATTCGGCGCATATCGAACGGGGTTGTCTGATTGGGATTGGGGCGGTTATTCTCGATGGGGTGCGAATCGGTGCTGGGAGCATTGTCGGTGCGGGTTCGATCGTAACGAAAAATGTGCCAACCCGATCGCTAGTCGTCGGGATTCCTGCCAAAATCGCGCGAGAAGTTTCGGATTCAGAAGCTGAAGAGTTGCTCGAACACGCACGCCGCTATGAAAAACTCGCTCTAGTCCATGCAGGAAAAGGAACCGATATAGGATTCACAACTCCTCACTAAATAAGATATAAATATAAATAAAGAAGTTCTTGTAAATATTTTTATCTATTCTGAGAGGAACCACAGACTATGGACTGGAGAGTTTTGATCGTTTTACTTCCCTTGTTTGTTGCAGCAGGATGGGCAGGATTTAATATCCTCAGTGTTGCCCTAAGACAAGTTCAACAGTTTTTGGCAAAAGAAAGTTAATATAAATTATTAATTTTCTAAGTTTGACCGATTGTTTCTTAAATAAAAGAAACAGTCGGTTTATTTTTTCTGGGTAGTTCGCATTATGATTGTTACGACAACATCGACTTTGAGAAGTCGGAAGTCGGAAGAGGGGGAAATTTAATGATTGTTACGACAGCATCGAATATTGACGGTAAAAAGATCGCTCGTTATTACGGATTGGTCTGTGGCGAAGCGATTTTAGGAACTAATATTTTTAGAGACTTTTTTGCGAGTATTCGCGACATCGTTGGCGGAAGATCGGGTGCTTACGAGCGATCGCTACGAGAAGCCAGAGAAACGGCGATTAACGAAATGATTCAATCAGCTAGAGATTTGGGCGCTAATGCCATTATTGGAGTCGATCTAGATTACGAATCGATTGGCATTGGCGACGGCGGCAATATGTTAATGGTATCGGCAAGCGGAACGGCAGTAAAATATGAAGAGTGATAGTTCCTATAAGGCAGATAAGGAGTGTGGGAGGTGTGGGGAGATAATAGCAAATAGTAACTGGTAATCTGCATTTTTGAACTTTGGATCTCGGTTGAACTTTGAACTGTTTCGTTTTTTTAGAAATTTTTTCCCAAGAGGGAGGTATTCAATCTTACGTTAAAGATATTTTACGTTCTTACCTCTCTCTCGCCGAAACTTCGCCCGATGCTTACCAAGCTGAAGTTTTTTTACTTAGAGACGCGCCGGGATGCGAAAATCCCTTTGATACGGGTTTAATTAAATTTCATTATCTAAAGACTCTCCCAGCCTGGAGAGGGCGCTTAAAACTCGCCCTAGCCCTGTTTACTTGCTTATTACAACGTCGTCCCCAGCGCGTTTTTTGCGGTCATATCAACTTAGCACCGCTAGTTAAAACCTTTTGTCAACTACTGAAAATTCCCTACACAATTTTGACATACGGAAAAGAAGTCTGGGAACGATTGCCCGAATCGCAACGCCAGGCACTTTCCCAAGCGAATTCTATCTGGACGATTAGCCACTACAGTCGCGATCGCCTCTGCGCGGCTAACGAAATCGACCCGAAAAAAGTCGAGATTCTCCCTTGTGTCGTCGATGGAAATATTTTTACCCCCGCTGAGAAACCGCTAGAACTCATCGAAAAATACGGACTCGCCGATAGTCAAGTATTGATGACAGTAGCGCGGTTATGGTCGGGAGATATCTATAAAGGCGTTGACGTGACTATTCGCGCCCTACCCAAAATTGTCTCAATATTTCCCGATGTAAAATACCTAGTCATCGGACGCGGCGATGACCGTCCTCGTTTAGAACAATTAGCAAAAGATCTTGGCGTGGGCGATCGCGTCATTTTTGCTGGGTTTGTAACCACAGATACCTTGGTCGAGCATTACCGCGTAGCAAATGCTTATATTATGCCGTCTCAAGAGGGTTTTGGCATCGTTTATCTAGAAGCAATGGCTTGCGGAATTCCAGTACTTTCTGGAGATGCAGACGGGTCGGCAGATCCTTTGCAGGACGGACGCTTGGGCTGGCAAGTCCCCCATCGAGATCCCGATGCGATCGCAGCAGCTTGTTTAGAAATATTACGCGGTAACGATCCCCGTTGCCAAGGTCAATGGCTGAGGGAGAAAACTTTAGAGAAGTTTAGCCGAGAGGCATTAACGCAAAAACTACAAGAATTGTTGTGAGAATTTACGATTTTTTCGCTATCTTTGCTAAGATATCTCTCTCTAGGTAGAGTTCGACTCAAGCGAACTACTGAAAAATATGAGAAAAGCAGAAAAAAAACCAAAAGGGAGGTGCTTATGTAAGTTTTATCGTTGTTAGTTTCGATTTTTATTCGATAACATGAGAATTGTAAAGTTTGAAAAGCTTCTCGCACGGCTCAGCCGCATGGTGTTATGGACGTACAATTAATTAATATCGGCTTTGGAAATATTGTTTCGGCTAATCGAGTCATCGCGATTGTCAGCCCAGAATCGGCTCCAATTAAGCGGATTATCACCGATGCACGAGATCGCGGACAACTTATTGATGCTACCTACGGTCGTCGTACTCGTGCGGTAATCATTACCGATTCTAGCCACGTCGTTCTCTCGGCAATTCAGCCAGAAACCGTCGCTCATCGTTTCGTCATTAGTAAAGAAGTTCCAGCCAATAATAATTGAGGAACTTTCCTATAGAGCTAGTCCTTAGCTAGCTGTTTCTTAGACCTACCTAAACAAGAATAGTCAAGCCTACATGGAAAGATTTGGGACAATAGGCTAAAATTCAAGTAATTGACTGACAAAAACCAAGTTAGTTAATGACTTTCTCAATTTAATCGCCTTGGGCTACAGGGTGAAAGCCTGCGGAGGGATAACCGCTCCCATGCTCCCAATGAAACAGAAAATAATGACAGGTGAGAGTCTAGGAATTATATAGCAGCGAATGCCAACAGGAAAAATTATCGTGCTAACAGGGCCGAGTGGTGTCGGTAAAGGGACTCTAATTAGGTCGCTGTTAGCACGTCATCCCGAACTTTATCTGTCTATCTCTGCTACGACGCGAACCCCGCGGCCTGGAGAGATTGACGGAAAACATTATTATTTTGTGACAAAAGAAGAATTCGAGCAAAAAATCGAAGCGCGACAGTTGCTTGAATGGGCAGAATATGCAGGGAATTATTACGGAACTCCTCGCGATCGCGTTGAGGAACAAATAGATCGCGGTCGTTCGGTTCTTTTAGAAATAGAAGTTGTCGGAGCTAGACAAATTAAGCAGACTTTTTCTCAAACTTTATGTATCTTTATTTTGCCGCCTTCGGTGTCAGAATTGGAGCGTCGCTTGCGAGGGAGAGGAAAAGATTCAGAAGATGCGATCGCTCGCCGTCTCAAACGAGCGCAAGAAGAACTTGCAGCCTCTAGTGAATTCGATCGCCAAATCGTTAACGATGACCTCGAAACCGCGTTATCAGAAATCGAAGCAGCTATTTTTAGCTAAAAATTTCTTTGGTTAGATTCGCGATCGCACTATTATCAAACACCATTTGCCCAATCGTTTGCCCAATTAAGCGTCTGACGAACCTGAATCGGGTTAGCTGCTTCGCAATAGAGACGCAAGACGGGTTCGGTTCCGCTGAAGCGAATCAACAACCAACTGTTATCGGCGAGGCGATATTTGTACCCATCTACCGCCAGACAATCGACGACCGACTGACCTGCAATTTCTTTGAGCGGTTCGCGATCGAGGCGATTCACGAGTTTATTGCGCACCTCCATGCTAGCTAAGGGGAGGTCGATGCGATCGTAAGCCGAATGAAATTCGGTTTTATCTTGTAGATGGGCGTAAGCAGCGCTCAAATCTTGTCCCGATTCAACCATCGCTTCGAGGACGTATAATGCCGATAGTAAGGCATCGCGTTCGGGAATATGGGTTCCATAGCCAATTCCTCCCGACTCTTCCCCGCCGACGAGGACTGGAGTCGTTAACATCCGATCCGCGATATATTTGTAACCGATAGGCGTTTCAAATACCGAGAGATTGTAAAGTTTAGCCAAACGAGGAATCAAATCGGAACCGCTAACCGTTTTAACAATTTCTCCCGTCATGCCTTTGCGAGTAGCTAAATGCTCGATCAGGACGGGAATGAGTACCTGAGAACTGAGGAAGTTTCCTTGTCCGTCAACAGCCGCAATGCGATCGCTATCTCCGTCAAAAACCAAACCGACTCTTAGATGAGTTCCTCCTGCTTTGGCATCGGTTTTAATCGCTTCAAATAACTTAGGTAGATAGCGGGGTAAAGGTTCTGGCGCTCCCCCTTCAAAAAGCGGATCGCGATCGCCGTTGATTTCTTGGATCGGGTAATTTAACAATCGCTCCAATCCAGAAGCAGCCGCACCGTGCATGACATCGGCAAATACCTTGAGTTTTCCAGACGCGATCGCTTCTTTAATTGCCTCGATCTTCACCTTAACCCGCAACCCCTCGCAATAACTCGCCCAGGGATCGAAAGACGTTATCTTGCCATTTTGTGTACCATGGTTCACATTTTTGGAGAGTAAATCTTCGATTTGTTGGGTTACTTCTGGCGATACCGAACCGCCAAAAGCTCCTTTCACCTTCAATCCCGAATATTTAGCGGGATTGTGGCTGGCAGTAATGACGATCGCGCCCAGGGCATTTTGGGTTTTAGCCGCCCAACTAAAGGCGGGAGTTGGCGCGTAGGATTCGGAGAGTAAAACATCAAATCCCGCCTCGCAAATGGCTTCGGCTGCCACTTTAGCAAAATCCTCCGACATGAAGCGGCGATCGTAACCCACAATAATGCGGCGATCGCGATCTGCACTCCCATAATTATCGGCTAATACTTGAGCGGCTAGCGGAGCAAGCTTCGCGACTCGCTCAAAGGTAAAATCGGCGGCAATGACACCTCGCCAGCCATCGGTACCAAATTTAATCGGGTTAACGGTAAATGGCATGAAAATACTCGATCGCAAACTCTTATTCTTATCCCAGATTAGCGGTTCGAGTTCTTTTTGGAAACCGATCCCGCTTAAAGATTCTGAAATTATTTTGATTCTGAGATTTGGGCATTTTCCTCCGATTCTAAATTTTTGAGCAAAGCTTGCAACCTCATGCGTTCGATGTACGGCCAACCCCCAGATTCTTCGATTTCTCTAAGCAAGTTAGAAAGAGCGTTACGGGTATTGGGCAAGGATGGCTCGAATAATCCTTCTCGAATCTCTCTATGCAGGCTTTCAATCGCTCGCAGCAAAATTAACAAGCAATGATTGTCGCCTTCACATCGTTTGGCGATCGCCCATATCGTCGTTGAAATCTCTTGTAGAGATTTTTCTAGTTCGCTGCTGTCCCAATCCTGATGAATATTCATCGCTTCGATCGTATTCAATACAAGATAAACTATACTCGACTTGCCTGCGGCTGAGGTCGGGGTTTCTCAAAACCAATTAAACTGTTGATGCGTATTATCAATAGGCATTGTTAGAAAATCTGATGCTCGCTTCCAATGAAGAAAACTAAATAACATTGTAAAAGGGTGAGGACGATGCTAATTGGGAAAACACTGCGCGATCGCTACAAAATTCATCGACATCTCGGCAGCGGTGGCTTTGGAGATACCTATCTGGCATGGGATTTGGATTCGCCTAAAAATTCATTTTGCGTTGTCAAACATCTTAAACCCAAAGATTCTAAACCCGATGTTTTAATCGTTGCCAAGAAATTATTCGATCGCGAGGCACAATTTCTTTATCGTCTCGGTCAACACGATCGCATTCCTTCGTTATACGCTCATTTTGAAGAATACGGCGAATTTTATTTGGTTCAGGAGTTTATAAAAGGACGCGACCTCACTGAGGAAATTATTGCAGGTCAGTCTTGGAGTGAAGAAAACACCATTCATTTCTTACAAGAAATTTTAGAAGTCCTAAGCGTCGTCCATCAAGAAAATGCTATCCATCGCGATATCAAACCTTCCAATCTCAGGCGACGCAAACGAGATGGGAAAATAGTTTTGATCGATTTTGGGGCAGTTAAAGAGATTAGTAGTTTAACTGTCGATTCTGACGGACAAACGAGTGCGACAATTGGGATCGGTTCGCCTGGTTATATGCCAAACGAACAATCAAACGGAAAACCCAAACTTGCCAGCGATATCTATGCAGTGGGAACGATCGCGATTCAGGCACTAACGGGAGTCAAACCCAACCAACTCGAAGAAGATCCCAACACTGGAGAAATTCTCTGGCGACATTTAGTTCCCCACGTCAGCGATCGCACTGCAAACTTTTTGAGTAAAATGGTGCGCAATCATTTTAAAGATCGCTATCAAAATGCGTCTCAAGCGTTAAAGGCACTTTTATCCCCCATAGAGTCCCAAGACACTTTAGCGTCTACTGCAACCACGCTACAGGCAACGAATATAAAAGAGTCGCCACCACCTGTTAAAGTTTCTCTGGCGACAATTGTTCTAGGATCGACTACTGCTGTGGCGATCGCAATTGCGGGTTTAGTCACGCTTAGAATTCCGGTTTCGCCTTCCTCCTCTTCGATTTATCAACAACTCGAAACGGCGTTAGCGGCTGGGAAATGGCAAGAAGCCGATTTACAAACTAACAAAATTATGCTATCAGTTGTCCAAAGAGAAGAGGAAGGATGGTTAGACTCGCGATCGATTAAAAATTTTCCTTGTGAGGAGTTTTATACTATCGATCGTCTGTGGCTAAAATACTCGGACGGACGTTTTGGGTTTAGCGTCCAAAAACCTATTTATCTAGAAACTGGCAATCAACTGGGCGAATATAATCCTATCGCTTATCGAAGTTTTGGCGATCGCGTCGGTTGGCGAGAAAACGGCTATTGGAAGAGTCATAACGATCTGGGTTTCGATTTACTTGCACCTAAAGGACATCTTCCGCGTTGGGGACCATTCAATGATTTGGGCGATTGGGAAGAGAGTATTATTTTAAAACGATGCTATTCATAGTTAAGTCTGTTTGAACTGAGATCTTGCACCATTCTCAATTAGCCATACTGCCATCCTGTAACAACTAGTTCTAAACCATTTTGACGAGCTAAACTCCTTGTGCGTTTGAGTTGTATCAGCAGCTAACTGACCAGCCTTACCCCAATCAGGCAAAGTGGGACGACCTGACCACAAATATGCCCAATGTGCTAGCACATAAGCAATCATGGAAAGAACTAAAAAACGATAAACACCCAACAGTTTGCTTTGACCAAAACGATGTAAACCAAAACGATGTTTGACCGTCTTGAAAAAACCTTCAATTATCCATCGTCGTTTACCCAAACGGGAAATGTAACTCCAGGAAAAAGGTTTGGTTGAAACTACATATCGTTTTTCGAGACTACCATCATCTCTTTTTAACCAGTACCAAGAAAGTGTAACAGGTTTTTTCAAACCTTCTAAATATACTTGTTGTCCTCTAGTTTTTATCTTGGCAAGCCGAGCGCCATTGGCTAATCGACGGTCAGTTCTAAGTTAGGTCTAGGATTACCTGTAGATTAGGTCTACGACCTATCGTTCTACTCGTTGTAATTTGCTCACTTACTGATTTACGGACTGCTCGAATTACAGCACGGCACGACCAATTGTATTCGTTGAGAAACCGAGATAAGGCACTAGCTGAGACGGTTTGAGAATGTTGAGGTAAGGAGCGTCCTGTTGCTTCGAGGAATAGTCCAACTATTGCCTGTAAGCTTTGTTGTTGATAACGACTCGGCATAAGCCATAAAATAGTGCTAACTAAAGTTTGGGCGTAACTAAAAAGATTTGACATTGAGTTTCAATCATTTTCTGGCTACGCCCTTTTTTTCAGATTTTGGCAGATTTGGCAAGTTCAAGCCTGGTAGCTTGTTGAGAATGGTGCAAGATCTCAGAATAACAGACTAAAGACTAATTCGACAGCTAAAGCGACTTCATCTGCAACGCAAAGCATCCCCGAACCTTCAACAGTAGCAGGTTTGTTGGCAATAGCAGGATTATTTGGCTTAGTAGGTCGCGATTACCCAAAGGGTAGCGCCAAAGGCGATCGCAGTAAAACTTAACTATTAAGCTGAATTCCAAGTGTCGGAAAAGCTTGGAAAATGAAGCTAGGCAATCCCAAACGAATCATCTGTTCGAGAATAAATTTTGTTGTCGGATGCGATCGCTCGTAGGATTCAAGCAACCTCTTAAGCGATTTTTAAAGGTTATCTGTAAAAAAATATTAAAAGTTGACGAAGGAGCCATTTTAGATGTTCAATTTAAGAGTTTTCAGCATCAGCCTCCCATCGGCCGCTAGTTCAGCCAAAATATTCGCCTCACCACGGTAAGCCTCTGGTGAAACGACTTGAATGAACTCACCTCCAGCCCCAGTGCGTACCAAGAAGCTGATGTAGCCATCGTGAATGAAAATCGCATATCCCGCGATCGCGCCGCCGTGCGCAAGTATCATTGCATCAGGCTGGTCCGTTTTCACTCGACAAGAGATTGAAAACGCTTTTCCGGCAACCTGGGGTGCCTGCGATGCACCGACGGTTGCCCCAATTGGCAATCCCTTCAACTGCTCGGGCGACATTGGCTTAGCGGCCTGGGGCTTGGCAGATTGCGTCTTGCCTGACTGGGGACGCGTTTTGTTTTCGACCATCGGATAAAGGTCGCGCGGATTGTCCACGTTACCAGCGGGACGCCGGGCCGTTGGTGACGAGCCGCCAATCTCGGCGTCCATCTGTGCGATTAGACTTTGCAGACGAGCGACCACGTCGGGGTGCTGGTCAGCAACATTCGTCCTTTCACCAATCTCTTCGTCCAAGTTGTACAACCGCGGCCCATCGCGACGCGCATCGTCCAGCGCATCTTTGCCAATCGTTTCGGGTTGCGGCTTGATAGCCAGTTTCCATGGGCCCTGTCGAACTGCCTGCAGCGTGTAACCAGCAAAGTAGTAATGAGCGTCGCGAGCCGCTGCAGTCGTCTTGCCTAGCAGCAGCGGTGAGATGTCGCGACCGTCGATGGTGGGTTCGGCCGGTACTTGCGCGCCGGCAAGCGCTACAGCTGTGGGCAACAAATCGATCGTACCAGTAACAGTATCACTCAAACTGCCAGGTGCAATTTTGCCTGGCCACCACGCGAGCGTCGGCACTCGCACTCCACCTTCCCAAGTGCTCCCTTTACCGCCACGCAGCGGTCCCGCGCTCCCACCATCTGAACCCTTGATCAACCACGGACCATTGTCGCTGGTAAAGATCACAAGGGTGTTCTTGGCAATGTCGAGTTCCTCTAACTTGCCGAGCACTTGCCCAACACTCCAGTCAACTTCTTCTACCCAGTCACCAAATCGTCCGTTGTTCGATTTGCCACGAAACGCTTCGCCAGGCCAGATCGGCGTGTGAACAGCAGTGTGAGGATAGTAGAGCAAGAACGGCT
>JALOOL010000094.1 GCA_025454425.1 Hydrococcus sp. Prado102
ATCGCAAGATAATTATTTTTTAACTGATGTCGCCGAGCCATAATCAAAGCCATCCTCAAACCAAAAAACGAGATTAATCGCCATTAAATCAAAAAGTATACGGTAAGAACGGCAAAAAAAAGTGAACGCACTTAACTTAAGTTTTAATCGAGCCGATCTTTTTACGCTACCAATTTGGCTGAGAAGAAAGCCGAGGGCTTCAACTCACCACCAATTGCAAGCCACCAATAGTACGCTCTCAGATTCCTACTGCCTTTTGGTTAAAATTTTCTTTTCTAATGTCGTTTGAACGGTTTGCGCTAGGGATTTTGCTAATGTTTCTGTCGATTCTACACTCGCTAAAGGATCGACGGGAATTTTTAGGCTAACTGCAATCCATGAGGCGCGTTGGCGATGGAGTTGCGCCCATTGGTCTGCTAAAAACCAAGAAAAGGGAGAATAATTTCCGCCTCCGGGCCAGGCATACCACTGCACTACAACAAAAGTACTTCGGTTCCAAGCCCTAAAAAATTGAGCGCTAACAGTTTTGCTTTCTCCTTCTGCTACGCTCAATTGTAAAGTTTTGTGAGAATCAGTCGTCCAACGCTCGATCCCATCGAGATCCACCCATTCGACTTGGGGATGATTTTTATAATAGTTTTGGGGCATGAGCAACAATTCTACAAAGCTTTGTCCTGGTGGCTGCATAATTTGGTATAGCCATTTATTTCCCCCGATCGAAACTTCGCGTTGTTCGAGAGTAGACCAGCTATGAATAGATAAGCCAGCTTTTCTAATATTTTGAAGCTGCTTGATGTTGGCGACTTTTGGCAAGTCTGCCCAACTCCATTTACCGCTCACATAGCCAGGAACCGCGCTAATGGCGATCGCGACAACTAGTATTAGAATAAGCGCTAATTGAGAAATAGAAAATTGCTTTTTAAGTTTCAATCTGCTCGTTGCAGAACCTGAGTTTTTGACACTATTCTTAGAAACCATAAAACCTAAATATTAATCAAGTTGATGAGTTTTTTCTGGCTCTATTTGAGGGTCATATTTATCTAAAAACCTTAGAAAAAGTACGATTGTACCTAACATAAAAGCTGAATACAGATCGCCGCCCCATGAGTCGTGCAGCCAAACAAATAGCGAATTATAACCTTTACCATGAAAAAAGGTTAATAAAGTATTGCGGACAATATTTGCTCCTATACTAATAAATAAAGCTCCTCCTAATAATAAAGTTACTTTATTTTTATTTCTTATGTTATCCGTCCAATGTAATAACATTAGTGCGACATAAAGGCTTGTAAACAACATTTTTAAACCCGCACAATAAGGAGCAACTTCTACCAATTTTCCATCGACGGCTAGATAAATTCCATCGACAGTAACGTTAAACCCTAACTGCATGAGAATAAAACCTGCTGTTCCGGCAATAAACTTTTGTAGGGGTAAAGTATAGGGAGTAATTAAGTAAGGAACTGAATTAGGAGTGGCAAGGAAAACTAATAGTAGAGCAAAACCTTGTAATTTTAAACCAGGAATTCCTTTGCTCCAAAGACACCATCCCGTTAACACTAGAGGAAAAGATAAATTGACAAACTCTACAGTACCAGTTAAATAAAATGCAACCCCTACTAACAATAAAATTGCACCTAGCGGATGGGAATGATTTTCTAGACGCAGCCATTTTTTTCGCTGCATCCAAGCAAGATAAACAGCATAAGGAAGACCTATCAGTCCGTGACTAAAATATTCGTGTTCGATATTAATACTTTTATTTAACCAGCCATCGTACCAGTGAACGAGCAAAGGAGCATAGAGAACGCCTAGTAAAACAATAACAATGAGGTTAAATAGATTTTGTTCGATAAAAGTAGGAAGTTTTTGTTTTGCCAGCATTATTACGCTCCGCGTTGGAAAAAGAGTTGAGTAAAAAGCGTTAATTTAAATTGATAAAATGCCCGCAATTGACAGTAACTGTTCGCAGACAAGCTCAATTCGATCGTGGCTCAAACCTGGGTACATTGGCAAGGATAAAATGCGATCGCATAACTTTTCAGCATGAGGAAAATCGCCCATTCGATAGCCTAAATGTCTGCAAGCAGGTTGGAGATGGCATGGAAGCGGATAATGAATGCCCGTCTGAATGCCCCTATCGGCTAGTTTATTTTGAATTTCGCTGCGATTAACCCCAAAAAGTTCGCCGACTTCAATAACATAAAGATGATAAACGTGTCCTATACTACTCTGATTTTCAATGGGAGAGAGTCCTTTGACTTTAAGCGGTTTCAGTAAGCGATCGTAGGTTTGAGCAGCTTGGTTTCGCCATTGATTCCATCGAGCGAGATGGGGCAATTTAACGTTGAGGATAGCCGCTTGTAGCGTATCGAGACGGCTATTTTTACCTAATTCAGCGTGATAGTACTTGCTAGTCGCGCCGTAATTGCGCAGGGTGCGGACTTTTTGGGCAATATCGCGATCGCGAGTCACTAACATTCCCCCATTTCCCAAAGCACCCAAGTTTTTACTCGGATAAAAGCTAAATGCTGCCGCAATTCCTACTCCTCCAGCTATGTAGCCTTCCCGTCGCGCTAAATGAGCTTGAGCGGCATCTTCAAAAATCAGTAAATTGTAAGTACTAGCAAAATCGAGTAACTGAGTTGGAGAAACCATTTGTCCGTATAAATGAACGGGAACAATGGCTTTAGTTTTGGGCGTAATCGCTGCCCCAGCAGCATTAAGATCGATCAGAGCAGTTTGAGGATCGCAATCTACTAAGACAGGCGTTGCTCCCGCTTGAATAACTCCTAAAATCGTCGCGATAAAAGTATTAGCAGGAACTAAAACTTCATCGCCAGTGCCGATACTGCAAGCTTGTAGCCCCAATGCGATCGCGTCTGTCCCCGAAGCAACTCCTACCCCATTATCTACCCCACAAGCGCTAGAAAAAGCAGTTTCAAATTCCAAAAGTGCCTGACCTAAGACAAAATCACCGCGATCGATGACATTCTGGATTGCTTGTTCCATCTCGGTTTTA
This sequence comes from Hydrococcus sp. Prado102, assembly GCA_025454425.1. Taxonomy (GTDB): domain Bacteria; phylum Cyanobacteriota; class Cyanobacteriia; order Cyanobacteriales; family Microcystaceae; genus Hydrococcus. The sequence goes on from JALOOL010000094.1 coordinate 3,023, forward strand.
AGCGGTTGATGCTGCCAGGAAAGATCGACAAAAGGGACGGTTACTGAGGTAGCGCTCATATACAGGCGAAATTCACATTAGTTATATCTATTACACTCTAAGAATTCCCTAAATCAAGTCTAAAAGTAGGAGCCAATTATCAAGATTGTGTAAAGTTCAGTAGTAGAGACGCAATATAATCGCGACGGCATTCAATGGGCGGAAGTAGAGACGCGATATATCGCGTCTTTACAGCCCCCATGCCTCGTCTTTACAGAAGTTCAGGAGGTAGTAAGCTGTGCTGATAACTGGTCACTGGTCACTGAAAAAGTCTTCCTTGTCTCCCTTGTCTGCCTTCCTCAGCGTGTTTTAGGGTCTAAGGCATCCCGAAGACCATCGCCAATATAGTTGATGCTCAGTACTGTCAAAAAAATTGCTAGACCTGGAAATAATGCCATATGGGGAGCCGAAGTTAAATAGTTTTGCGCATCATACAACATTCTTCCCCAAGTGGGAACGTCAGGGGGAAAGCCCAATCCTAGAAAGCTAAGCGTAGATTCAGTAATGATGGCATTTCCGACGGATAGAGTAGCTGCGATAATAATAACGCCTAAGATATTTGGGAAAATATGAATCCAAATTAAACGACGCTGACTAGCACCGATCGCAGTTGCTGCCATAACAAATTCCATTTCTCGAAATTTAAGAAAATTAGCTCTAACCAATCGCGCTACAGACATCCAATTGAGTCCGCCAATCACGAAAACCACTAAAACAAAAATACCGACTTCTGGCCCGGCGATCGCTCTGACAGTATCTCGGAACAAATACACGACTAACAACAGCAAAGGTAGCTGAGGAAGCGATAAAAACAGATCGGTCAGACGCATTAGTACTGCATCGATCGCGCCTCCATAAAACCCAGAAATTGCCCCAATAAACGTTCCTAAAAAAATCGCGACAAACATTGCTGCTAGAGCAACCATTAAGGAAATACGACCCCCAAATAACACCCGCGCCAGAATATCTTGACCGAGATCGTTAGTTCCAAAAGGATGCTCCCAACTCGGCGGCGCACTCGATTGACCAAAATCGATGCGATCGATAGGGAGCCTATATATCGACGGCCCAATCGCAACGGCGACGATAATAATTAATAGGATCGCCCCTCCCAAAATTGCCATGCCATCTCGACGAAACCGTCGCCAAGCTTGTTGGTTATTAGTCATGAGTCCATTGATAACTGGTCACTGGTCACTGTAAAAGCTGGTAACTAATTAAAAAAATCCCCTAGCAATTCTAAAAGAAAAACTAGGGGAAAATTAGTTTAATGCTTTTTTAAATCCAAAATGTTAGAGCAAGATATTTAGAAATAGATCGTTCCGCCCCATCTTTCATCTAATTTTGGAGCCACTAGCATATAGCCAGCAACATTATAAACATCGTCTTCAGTTAGATTTCTCAGTTCGGGGTAAAGATCTGGTCTGCTGACATTAGGATGTTCCTCAGCCAGATCGTTTTCTCCATCGTAGCTGGTAGGATTTTTGAGGTAATCAACCAAAGCGAGGAGATTGTCGCGGGGAGGTTCGGCACCAGCTAGATCGCTCACGCCTAAACTCACGTTGTTATTGGTTTTAGTTTTGCCTTGAAGGTGGCATTTAGTACAAGTTGAGTTAAATAAACGCTGACCTTCAGTGATTTCTTTGGAACTCAGAGTAACTGTTTCTCCAGCATCATTTAATACAATAGTACGAGTGTTCGCATCAAGCTCTACAGCCGACGCGCTGTTTGTGTGAAATTGAAAAACAAAAAATATAGTTGCTAGAGCAACCCAAATGAATCGCTTCACCATTGTTTTCCTCAATGAATTTAGTTGATTCATCTTCGCTGTTGTAAAGATCGAGCAAGGCTTCAACCATTCGCTCGCACAGAATCCTAATGGCTCGTAAGCATTTATTAAACCGTCAGTTCGAGAGTGGGTACGATCGCTCTCTCCCGTCAGTTTGTGGTTGCGATCGCCCAGACAAAGTGTAAAAAATAATTGTCCGGGCATCTTTTAGCGCTAAATTAGATGGTCGATTGTTATAGGTAACTCTCAATTGTTCGAGCTAGGATTTTCTGTAGCAAGGTTAAAAGTTGATAAACTTGCTCCATCTAAGATTTTTGACAGCAAAGATTCTGAATGGCTATCATAATCTATCTTGCCATTCAATCGACACCTTTCCTCAAATTGAAGATAATTCAATTCAAAATCGTAAAGACAAGTCGATTGCTTAGGATATAACTGGATAACAACTGCCTAGTTTGCTGATGAATTCCGGTGCTTTAGCCAAGAGCTTAGCAAAATCGCTCTATCGTTCTGTTTCTGTGTGGGGTTTGACGACTCTACTACTGAGTTGGGCAACTATTAGTTATGCTCGTCCAACTTCGCATTCGTCTTCGGCGCTGTCCGCAGGATGTCAAGCTTCCGCTAAAGGCATTTCAGCCTCTAACTGGCAGATATCGGCTCCCCAAGAACCTAACTGGACAAAACCCGACGAAATCGTTCAAATTGGCTTGCGGAATTCACAAGGAGCAGTCGTTCGATACGATCGCGTAGTCGCAAGAGTTCTTGCACCCGATGGAAGTTTAGCGGCGGCTTATCCGAGTTTAAGTAGCGATCGCTATACTTATTTAACTTACCCGCTCGATTTTTCACAAGCACAACCGACGCAAGCGGGTACTTATACCGTAATTTTAGAAGTTAACGGTCAATCGGTTCTGTGCGATCGCTTTGTGGTTGCCCAACCCAGTTTAATTGATACGGCTTTTGACAGCGATCTAACTGGAAAAAAATTAGAACTCGATTTAGAAACTTTTCTCAACTCTGATGATTCAGCCTCAGAGTCGCTGTTATTCGCGAGTAACGCGAACAAAACTCACAATCGATTATTTTCTCTCTCTTCGCCGTCCAATCCCTTTAGTGACAATTTTGACCTCGATACAGATAATCTTTTGTCCCCAGATCCCAATCCCATTGTCAAAGAAACTGCCTCATCTAACAATTCTTCTTCTAATCCCAAGATATGTTTGTGGACTCTAGATCGATCTTCTCATTCATCAAAGCCAGATAATACGCAAGAGCAACAAAGCACTCAGGACTTGGAAGATTTTATGGAATCTATGGGTTGCACATCGAGTTCGTTCCCTATTGGGAGAACTGGTAAAAATTGGAGTATTGCTGGAGATAATGTTGACTTTTTCTTTTATCCTCCCGAATTAAATTCTGGACTAGACACAAGAGTAGCCAAAGTAGTCGAACCGAGTTTGGTATTAGCTTTATTATTCTTAACAACTTTAACCTGGATGGAAAAGAGAAAATAAACCTCATGCCCAAATCTTCGATCGCTCGTCAGTATCGCGTCGTAGCACTTCCGGGTGAAGGAATCGGGCCAGAAGTCGTAGAAGCTGCTTTAGAGATTCTCTACTCAGTCGCTCGACTCAACGGGTTTTCTGTCACCGTCGATTATGGCGCGATCGGAGAACCTGCATACAGCATATCGGGAGATTTTTGTCCAGAGGCAACCTTACAATTGTGCGAAGATTCTGATGGCATTATCTTTGGTGCAGTTTCTAAAGGAGGATTGTTAGAATTGCGAAAACGCTTCGATCTATTTGCCAATCTGCGTCCCGTTCGTACTTTCGACAGTTTGCTCGATAAATCATCGCTCAAGACCGAAAAACTCAAAGGAGTCGATATTCTTTTCGTGCGGGAATTAACTAGCGGGATTTATTTTGGCGCTGCTGGGCGAGATGAAGATGAGAAAGGCGCGTATGGTTATCACACCATGCACTACTACGATTGGCAAATAAGACGCATTGCTAGAGTTGCACTCGATAAGGCTAATAACCGTCGAGGGTTACTAACCATCGCGCACAAGGAAAATGCACTTCCCTACTTACCGTGGACTCGTCTGGTAACGGAAGAAGCAAAAGCATTTCCTAAAGTGATAATAGAACCGATGTTGGTTGATAATTTGGCGATGCAATTGGTTATCAATCCCCAACATTTTGATGTCATTCTTGCTAGCAATCTTTTTGGGGATATTCTCAGCGATATTGGAGGAGCAATAGTTGGTTCGATTGGCTTACTCGGTTCTGCTAGCCTCAATGAAAGCGGTTTTGGTATGTATGAAGCCATTCATGGAACTGCACCAGATATTGCAGGAAAAGGAATTGCTAATCCTCTAGGAACCCTAGCAGGAGTTGTTTTAATGCTCGAACAATGGGGAGAAAAAGAATCTGCCAAAAGTATAATAGAAACTCAAAAAAGAATTTTAGCTAAAGGTTATCGTACCGCCGATCTCGCTCCCCAAGGTAAGGAGATCTTAGTTAATACAGCAGAATTAATCGAGCTTTTTATTAGTTAGATGATATCGCCCCAAAAGAAAAAAGCCCGATCGATGTCAGGCTTTCTAAAAAGTTGATTTAGCGAGTTATTTAAACGCTCGTATCGCTTATCTCGCGTACAACATAGTCAAATGGTTCGTCTATGAGGGTTGTATTAGTAATACCCGCCGCTACTAATTTTTCTTTAACTAAATCCTTCATGAGTTGGATGCTTCGAGCAGTAGGCCCTAAAGGAATTCCTAGCGAGTTGAACGTTTCTCGCAAACCAGCCAACAAACGCTCGTCCAACACGCTAATATCGCCTGAGACTACGGCATAGCTACAATAGCGCAAGAAGTAATCCATATCCCGTAGATACATATTATAGCGACGAGTCGTGTAGGCATTGCCACCCGCTACAACTAGTTCGGGTTTTTCTTGAAATAATTTACTGGCTGCTTCTTTGACAATCTCAGGCGCATTAGCACTAATAATCGATACTATTTTTACTCGTGTCGTACCAGTATCGAGGAAGTCTTTGATAGAATCAACTACATCTCGATCTGGTGCTAAACCCGCAAGATGTACGTTACTAACTACGTTTGTTATTTTGTCTTGCATAAAATTCTTCTCCTGGTCGATCTAATGTAAAACTCGATCTATGAAGTATTGCTGTGTCAACTGAATTTTGCTAGCTAATAACATAGTGCAGATATTCGTATGCACGTTAATCTATTAACCAGCTAAAGTTTGACAAATTATTCGTTAAATTTTTCATGAAAAACTTAGCATTGAGTCTATCACAAGGATTAGCTTCGAGCAGTACGCCTTCGGCAAAAAAACACCTTTTCAATAATTCTTAGTAATCTACTTCTTTAATCTTTCATAAAATTCATAATTTAAGATTATCGCTGATAACTGGTAACTGTTAAATGCGATCGCGACTTCAGAATTGTAATTTTTATTAACAAATCGTCACTTATTCCACTATTTAAGATCTAATAATCCTTGTTCTTTTAATTTAGGATTAAAGCGAAGTTCCATTTGTACGCCACGATCTTTGAGTTGTTCTTGAACTTCTTCTTCAACTCGTCGCGCTATTTTTTTGAGTAATTTGATTTGCTCTAATTCTGTCCCTTTTGCGTATTCTGCTTTTTCTAACTCATTCATAGCTAGTTTGGCATCGATCGCGCTATTCCATTTCGCTTCGTCGCTACTATTACCTAATGGAGTCACGCCATTTTCTTCTATCCAAGTTTGGCGTATTTCTTCTAAAATAGTTCGGCTTGGACGAGAAATTGTTTGAACTTTAATCCAATAACAATGTTGGGGTTGCCGTACTAAATGTTGTTTGAGACTCAAATAAACATCGCGAGAATAACCGACAAATCGCAGAACTTTTTCAGAATCGAAGATAGCATATACTCCAATTTTTCCTTGCAAATCTTCAATTATGCTACCATTTTCATCTAAATAAGGAAGATATTCTAAATTTTTGAGAGAAGCAATTTCTGTTTGTGCAGTCATAAAAATTAGTATTTAAATCTTGGAATAAATAAAGATTGCGATCGCGCTCATGAAAGTTTACGATAAATCGCACACAAACGACTGGGGTTAAAAATTTTAGCTTTGAACATAAAATTAGGAGGAATATTAATAATAATATAATCCTCGCTATTATGATATTGTTCAAATTGAGCGGGCATTCCTTTGGGAGTAGATAGACTATAAGGAACGGGTTGAAACAGTAATTCTGTAAATTCTACGGTTGAACCTTGCGCTTGTTGGCTAACTTGTTGAAGAAAGTTTTCGTGAGTTAATAAACTAAAGAGTGTTTCTTTAGCCGTGGGTTCTAGGGTAAAGTTAGCATCGTAATTTTGAACAATTTTTAGTTTCATTGTTAATCGAGGTAGCAAATTTAATAATATTGGCGATCGTATCGAAAATAAGGGTTTCAATAAAAGGTCATTTGGAAAGTTGTAACTTTTACCCATCAAAAAAAGTATTTGGTAATCAGTTATCGAGACTTATGACTGATAACTGATAACTGATTACTGATAACTGTTTAGGTTCCGCCGCGCAACTTATCGAGGACGCTGCGGTCTTCTAAGGTAGAAGTATCGCCTGCAACTTCTTGTCCGGCGGCGATGTTGCGTAACAAACGACGCATAATCTTACCAGAACGAGTTTTAGGCAAAGCATCAGTAAAGCGAATTTCTCCGGGACGCGCGATCGCACCTATCTCTTTAGCAACGTGTTTTTTAAGTTCGTCGATTAGTGCATCGCTGGCGCTGTAGTTACTTTCTAAGGTAACAAAAGCAAAGATAGACTCGCCCATAACCTCATCGGGTTTTCCCACTACTGCTGCCTCAGCAACCGACGGATGAGAGACGAGGGCCGATTCAACTTCCATTGTTCCCAGACGATGACCGGAAACGTTGATCACGTCATCGACGCGACCCATCACCCAAAAATAACCATCTTCATCCTTTCTAGCACCATCGCCAGCAAAGTAAAAATATTGTCCGTCTTTGGGGGAAATCTGTTCCCAATAGGTACTGCGGTAGCGTTCGGGATTGCCGTATACATTGCGCAGCATTCCAGGCCAAGGATGTTTGATTACTAAATATCCTCCCTCTTCCCCACGTACAGGATTGCCATCCATGTCTACGACATCGGCAATAATGCCGGGGAAAGGACGAGTTGCAGAACCTGGTTTAGTTGGAATTGCCCCTGGGAATGGCGCAAGCATATGACCCCCTGTTTCTGTTTGCCACCACGTATCGACAATCGGACAGCGTTCGTTGCCTATAATGCGGTGATACCATACCCACGCTTCGGGGTTAATGGGTTCGCCAACCGTACCCAACAGGCGTAGAGAAGATAAATCTCTAGCTTTGGGTAAGTGTTCGCCCATTTTAATAAACGTGCGAATGGCTGTCGGTGCGGTGTAAAAGATATTTACGCCGTATTTTTCGACGATATCCCAAAAACAGCCAGGATTGGAAGGACGGGGAACGCCTTCATACATGAGACTGGTTGCGCCGTTAGAGAGAGGCCCGTAAACGATGTAGCTGTGACCCGTGATCCAGCCAACATCCGCCGTACACCAATAAACATCGGTATCTTTGAGATCGAAAAGCCACTTGGTTGTCATGTGGGTGTAGAGGTTGTAGCCTCCAGTCGTGTGAACGACTCCCTTGGGCGTGCCCGTACTGCCGCTAGTGTAGAGAATGAAGAGTAGATCTTCGCTGTCCATTGGTTCGGCGGGACAATCTGCCGATGCGCCTTGTTTGAGATCGTGCCACCAATGGTCGCGCCCAGGTTCCATCTGGATTTGTTGTTTGGTACGTTGGACGACGAGAACGTTTTTTACGCTAGGAACGCCGTTATCGGCAAGGGCGCGATCGACTTGTTCTTTGAGGGGAACGATATTATCTTTGCGATAGCCGCCATCTGCGGTAATGACTAACTTTGCCTGTGCGTCTACGAGTCTATCTTTAAGTGCCTCGGCGCTGAAACCGCCAAAAACGACGCTATGGGGCGCGCCAATTCTGGCACAAGCTAGCATGGCGATCGCGGCTTCGGGGATCATGGGCATATATATTCCCACGCGATCGCCTTTTTGAACGCCCAACTGTTTCATGGTATTGGCAAACTGGCAGACTTCGCGATGCAGTTGTGCATAGGTCAACGTGCGCGAATCTCCCGGTTCTCCTTCCCAAATTAAAGCAGCTTTATTTCTGCGCCACGTTGTTAGATGTCTGTCAAGGCAGTTATAGGAAATATTTATCTTCCCGTTAACGAACCATTTGGCAAAAGGCGGCTGCCAGTCGAGAACTGTATCCCATTTCTTAAACCAATATAATTCCTGTTCGGCTAGTTCTGCCCAAAATTTTTCTGGATTGGCTTTAGCTTTGTCGTAGAGTTGTTCGTATTCTCTGACGCTTCTAACATAAGCCTGTTGGGAAAACTCAGCCGGAGGAGAGAATAGGCGCTTTTCGTGAAGGATCGATTCGATGGTTGTTTGCGACATAATAACCTTGCGACTCGTAATAGAAATTCAACTCCATTCTGAAATCCGATCTTCGCAAAGAATTGCACCTTTCATTGATTCAAGTAGGAATTTGTAATATAACAATCCTCTTTTAGATAAGATACATAGCTTACTGTCTTCAGGCAGATGACATAAGTTTTGATGTATCTTATCAATTTAAGAGTCGCTATACTTTTATTAGTTCGAGCTAATATTATTAATTTTTATCGCTTTGATTGAGAATTGCAATTCCTTCAGGTTTAAGGACGCGATAGATTTCTGAAAATAAAATTTTAGATTCTTCATTTTGTTCATAAATCCAAGAGCGATCGGCGATTACTAGATCGACAGATTCATTTTCAAGCGGAAGTCGAATTAAAGGAAGAAACAAAGTAATTAGTTCGGTTAAAGGAATAAGATTCCAAGTTTTTTGCTGGCATTTGAGCAACCATCGTAACATTCCTTCGCCTATACAAATTGCATAGTATGTCTCGCAGGTAATCCCTTTTAAAAGATCGGGGATGCGATCGTCGTGCAAGTAGCTAATTGCTAAGATTGTTTGGAAATGTTGGCAAGGCACTATACAAGTGCCAGCTAATTTAAATTCTATCTTCTCTTTATTTTTTATCAAGGCATCAACTGTTTTATTGACGAATTGGCTTCCCGTACATTTTGATGCTATTTGTTCGCTCAAAAAATCGCCGATCGCATCGTTAAGTTGAAAAATCATCTCAAATTCTCTCGTTTTCATTTTGGTTTATCTTTTAAAAAGTGAAATCGAGTAACTTTCTTAAAAATTAAAAAGATTTGGGATTGTTTGGCAAATAAGTTCATTTGATTTGTTCTTGCTTTAAGTTTTCCTCTATCTCAAGTTTAGAGCGACGCAAGCGAATTCTTAAAGTAGAAGTAATAGACTGTTTTTTCAAAGCTTTACCTACATTGATTTTGAGTTTTCCATGTTCTTCGCAAAAAAACTCTTCAAATTGATAATAGTATTTAAATCGAAGTAAATTTGTTGGAAAGATAAGTTTATAAGTTTGAGTAAATCCCAAATTCCAAAGACGTTTTTGACAGTGGGGACAGTAAAATTTTTGAATATTCTTATGCCGCATTGTTAATCTGTTGTAGTTGGGGAAAAGCAATTGCTCAAGACAGCAAAATTATGCGATCGCATCCCTGGAAATTTAGATATTGAATTCAATGCGATCGCCGTTTCTGAGACTTACAAAACTTCCGCTCGTTTGAATCGATGCTTAATAAATGAAAAAGTACCAATGATTCCAAAAGCGAGTAGTCCTAAAACCGAATTAGGTTCGGGAACGGAAATTTCTTCGGGGTCAGAAACTTCTTCAGTAGTAGCAGAAAGTGCCGATATTTTTTTTTCGCTTAGTTCTTGACTGAGAACATCATAGGCAGAGTCGGCAATAATTTTGTGCATATGCGTGGTTGGATGTATGCTATCCCAAAAGAGAAAATTTTTGGGTTTTTTACAAATAGTTAATTGACTGGGATCTAAAGGTAAAGTAGTAGAGGGATTGTAGAGATTAGTATTGGTGCAAGTACCAGTAATATTTTTGATACCAAATGCTTTTGGATCGGCGATCGCTTGTTGAAACAGACCGTTAAGATCGAAAGAGATAAAATTAGTTTCTGGGCGAATTTGTTCTAGTTTTTTCAATCCTCTCGATAAAGCCCGATTGTGCATTCTGCTGATAATACCAAGCGTTACGGGGTCGATTTGACGACCTAAAGGCGTTTGTCCTATATCGGGCATATTGACGACTAAAATATTGCGAGCGCCTGAATCGGCAAGCTGTCGAGTGTAATTTAAAATATTCCTTACGGGTTGGTCGGGCGTTTTTGCAAAACCTCCTAAATAATCATTAGCAGCAGCAGCACCATCGACTATATATAACGCATTGGGGTCAAGGGATTGTCCTTGCAGCAAACCCACAAAACTTTCAAATTGCTGCTGCATTCCAGGGGCTAGAGGATTGATATTTTTATCGCCCGTTGTTGCTCCCCCAAAAGCAAAGTTAATGCCTTCTTTAGGAGGATTGAAGGGGTTGACTTCGGTTACGGGGGTTAGGTTCAATCCCAAATCCTTAGCAAGGTATTCTACCCAAACTTTGCCGTTAGAGAGACGACCGCGAGCGAAAAAGGGGCTGATGGGAAAGGTTCCCCCCGATATATTCAGAGTGTTGTTGACATCAGATAAGCTACCGCCAACAACATACATTCCATCAAAATTTAAGTTTGCAGCTTCAACTGGCATAACTGTCAGAGATCCTATTGCGATCGCGGTACTGGCAATGGCTATACCTTGCTTCCCAGCCGCGGTCAATTGTCTTATTTTCATAAATAGTTCTCCTCTCGATTTAACCTTACTTCGATAATAAATCAAACTTTGATAGAAAACGATAATTTTACATAAGTAAATAAATTAAGGTTATGTTATAAAAGCAGACATTATAGGTATTCGCTCGTAGTTGCAACCTTTTTCGACAACATAACTAAGTTAAGCTATAACGCGATCGCTCTTAGTACAGATGCTCTAGCCAGGCGATCGCAGTGGATAATTAAATCACTTCGCTACTCTGGTTTGATAGACTAATTTCGAGAGAAGGTATTTACAGGAGAAGAACCTTGCTAGACGAACAAGCGAAAAAAATAATGCTGCGTAAAATTCCTCACGGACTTTACATCTGTGGGGTGAAAGATGGGGAAGAAGTGAATGGTTTTACGGCAAGTTGGGTCATGCAAGCTTCTTTTGAACCACCGCTAATCGTTAATTGCGTGAAAAATAATTCAATATCTCATGAAATGATTAAAAAAAGTGGGGTATTTGCCATTAGTTTTCTTGAAGACGGACAAAAGGACTTAGCCGCTCAATTTTTTAAGCAAAAACGTCGCGTTGGCAACAAATTCGAGGAGATAGAATTTTACGAAGGAGCAGAAACAGGCTGTCCAATTATTAATGATTCCCTCGGTTATGTCGAATGTAGAGTCGTCGGGACTGTAGAAAAAGGCGATCATACTGTCTATGTCGGTGAAGTCATCGGTTCTGGAATCCACCGTCAAGGCGAACCTTTGTTATTAGAAAGTACGGGTTGGCAATATGGAGGGTAATTAAAGTTCAAAGTTCAACCGAGATCCAAAAAAGTCTCCCAGTCCCCAATCCCCAATCCCCAGTCCCCAATCATTGAATTATGCCATTAATTAAAGTTCAATCTTCTGTTGTTGCACCAGATGCAGGTGTTGTTGAGGAACTACTCAAAAGTCTTTCGGCAAAAGTGGCAAAGCATCTGGGAAAACCGGAATCTTATGTGATGACTTCTTTTGAACCAAATGTGAAAATGAGTTTTGCAGGAACGTTTGAACCAACGTGTTACATCGAGGTAAAAAGCGTTGGCAAAATGAGTTCTGCACAAACAAAAACCATGAGTCAAGACTTTTGTCAACAAGTTCAAGAAACTTTAGGAGTCCCAAAAAATCGAGTTTATATCGAGTTTAATAATTCTGAGGGAATGATGTGGGGATGGAATAGTTCGACCTTTGGTTAATTACTTTCAGAATTCAAAATGACCGAATAATTACGAATTACGAATTGGAGCCTGGATCGACTTGACTGCTCAAGAACCACAAATCACTCCTAAAAACAACTTTCAGCGTTTTGATGCAATTGTTTTGGCTTCGATTTTAGCGATCGCTGTATTAATTGCGCTGGTGTTTTTGCAAGGCGATCGCGTTAATTTGCGCGTCAATGAATTTAGCTGGAAAAATAAAATAATTGGCGTACAAGATCGTTGGTTTTCGATGGAATTTAATCGCCCCGTCGAGCGCGAAAGCGTCGAACAAAATCTAACGGTCGCGCCTTCTTTAGCTGGAAAAATTAGCTGGGTAGGTAAAAAATTAGTTTATACTTTAGCCGAGTTGCCGATTTATGGAAATAATTATCAAGTTATCTTAAAAGATGCTCAAAGCTTAGATAAAAAACGCACAATCGACCCTTATTTTGAGGTATTTAAAAGTCGCGATCGCGCTTTTGTCTATATGGGTTTGACGGATAAAGAGAGCGGACAGTTAATATTAGTCAACGTTACGCAAAAAACAAAAACTGCGCTGACTCCTCGCGATTTAGTTGTCACCGATTTTAAAATTTATCCGAGTAGTGACAAAATTCTCTTTTCTGCATTTGAGCGAGGAAGAGGAAACCAAGGAATCGAAACGCAACAACTTTATAATGTCTCCACCGGACTAAATTTTCAAGTAGCTAAAAAAACAGAGCGATTGGGAAGAGTTAAGCTTATTTTAGATGCTAAAACTTATAAAAATCTCAACTTTGACCTATCAAATAACGGAAAAACAATCGTTGTTAGTCGAGTCAATCGCAACAATCTAGCTGAATCTAGTTTATGGGTTCTTCCTGAAGAAGAACAACCAAGACCTTTAGGGTTGCCTGGAAATAATTTTCTCATTGCGCCAGATGGCAATCGAGTCGCAGTAACTCAGCGAGGAGGCATTGCAACGATTCCTCTAAATCCAGAAGGCGGTAAATCGGAGTTTTTCCCAGGATATGAAACGATTGTCGGGTTTTCTAAAGATGGGTCGCAAAAATTTATGGTTAAGGATAATGCTGATTACACGCGATCGCTAGTACTCGCTAAAGAAGATGGTACGGTTAAAGAGTTATTTCAAACCCTTGCCCCCGTCGTCAACTGCCAATTAGAACCCCGCGAAGAAAAAATTCTCTACTGTCTTAAGTTAGGATTAGTGCAGCGAGAAGAACAACAAGTCAATCAAGAAGCTTATCTTGCTGCGATCGATCTCGAAACTTCTAAAGAAATTCCTTTGTTAGTATTACCTAACTATCGAGATGTCGAACTAAGTATGTCTCCCGATGGCGTAGCATTATTATTCGACCAGATTGCAACCACTTTCCCAAATGCTAGTACAGAAATCAAAACGAATAGAGGAGAGGCGATTGTAAGCGGTCGCCTATGGTTATTAACCTTACCCGAACTCGAAACCATTCAGACAGAAACCAAACCCCCACAAGTTCTTCCTGAAGAGTTAGAATCTGGTTTTAACCCTCAATGGCTCCCTTAACAGTTATCAGTAGGGGCGCATGGCGTGCGCCCTCTCAGTTATTCACTCTATTTGTCAAATTATGACCGAACAGGCATCACCTTCGCCAGATGAATGCGATCGCTGGTATCGGCAAGCAAGAATGCAAATCGATGCCGAACAATACGAAGAAGCCATTATTAGTTGCGATCGCGCTCTTTAGTTTTGTATGGTGGATCTGGCGACGATTCGAGCGGAGCAGATAACTAGGCGTTGTGGCAAGTAGTAGATACAATTTGTTACATTTTTAGTGTTTGCCGTTTTGCGATCGCAGATTATGTTACTAAGACCAGAGCAACGCAATAAGTTAGACGATACGAAAGATACTGATTTTTATTCTTTTCCTCGTTTTGTTACTCACGTCGATGAAGGATTTATCGAACAACTAACCAACCTCTATCGAGAAAGACTCAAACCCAACACGCGCATTCTCGATTTGATGAGTAGTTGGGTTTCTCATTTACCAGAAGAAATAGAATTTGCTCATGTCGAAGGTCATGGCATGAATAAGGAGGAATTAGCTAAAAATCCTCGCTTAAATCATTATTTTGTGCAGGATTTAAATGCTAATCCCAAATTACCGCTAGCTGATGCCGATTTTGATGCGGTTCTCATTGCAGTTTCGGTACAGTATTTACAATATCCCGAAGCTATATTTACCGAACTTCATCGCATTCTCAAACCTGGCGGAATTGTCATCGTCAGTTTTTCTAACCGAATGTTCTATCAAAAAGCGATCGCAGCTTGGCGAGACGGCACGGATATGAGTCGTATTGAATTAGTTAAATCTTATTTTAGATCGATTCCAGGTTTTGGCGAACCAGAAGCGATCGCGCGTACTTCTACTATGCCTAGTTTCCTACAAATGTTAGGCATGATGGGAGCAGATCCTTTTTATGCCGTCATCGCTCAAGTTGTTTCACAATAAGACAACAGTAGGGGCGACTTTATCAGCGACCTGTAACTTGTAGGGGCGCATGGCGTGCGCCCTCTCAGTTATCAGTAGGATAGTCAATATTTTCCCTTGTTTTCCTTGTTTTTTCGCACTCCCCTACATCCTCTCAATGAACTACGCCCAACCCGTCTACGACTGAGGTTGGGGTTTCTGTCTCCTCAACGAGGCAAGTTGCTTAAATCCTCCACAGTTTGTAGGGACTGAAG
>JALOOL010000405.1 GCA_025454425.1 Hydrococcus sp. Prado102
TGGTGCGATTCGTTCAGTCGAAACCTAGAAATAGGGGGATTACTGGCTTCTGTTAAGTAACCCAAAAGGGTCGAGTTCGCACTTTAATCCTTAACAGATGATAACTTGAGTTCCATCAAAGTGAGGTAAGTAACCTAGAAAACCAAGCCTTTGCGCCCTTGTGCAGGGCTGAAAACACACAGCATCCCTCTCAGCGATGAGAAAGAGAAGTTTCCCCTAAATCTGGGATGACAACCCAGATTTAGAAGCGGGAGTGAAAGCGGACAGAGCGATAATTGCTGAAAACGCCTAACCGCAAGTAAGAGTCCTATAACCGACCCAGACTGAGATTACATCAAGGAAAAGGAAATCGTGGGGTAGGAAAACGAATCATCAAATGAACCGTCTTAAAGTGCTAGTAAGGAGAATAAGCTAGTGGATAAAACCACCCCTTGCGTCCAAAACAACGGACAGATTAATGATATACAACACTCATGTGATGTTGTATCGCACAATCAAATCACATAGGCGGAGAGATGAACCCTAAAGGACTCAACTTAGCCCTACTCCAGAAACTCGGATACACGGGTAAAATCAGGCAACAAATCAAAGCCTGGTTAAAATCTGGAGTCATAGACCAAGGGGTATTCACTGCCACATCTGAGGGAACGATGCAAGGAGGAGTAATAAGTCCCCTACTTGCTAACGTAGCCCTTCACGGAATGGAGAATATGTTGATGGAATTTGTCAAGACCCTCGACATGAGGAGAGAGGACAAACCTAATAGTCAAATTAGCTGGCAAAGAAAAGTGAGTTCACTAACATTCGTCAGATACGCCGACGATTTCGTCCTAATACATAAAGACCTAACCGTTGTCCAAAGATGCAGAGAGCTAATCTCTGAGTGGTTAAAAGACATTGGACTGGAACTAAAGCCCTCAAAAACCCGAATCGCTCACAGTCTATCCCCAGAACTAAGCGAGGACGGTAAAGCGGGATTTGACTTCTTAGGATATAATATCCGACAATTTCCTGTAGGAAAATACAGAAGTTCAATACATCCTAGCACTAGAGAAAGACTAGGCTTTAGAACCCTCATCACACCGTCAAAAGATGCCTGTAAGAAACATCAACTCGAATTAAAACGAGTCATCAAAAAACACAAATACTCCAACCAAGCACTTCTTATTAAAGAGCTAAATCCGATTATTAGAGGATGGGTCAATTATTACCAATACTCTGATGCTCAGACGGTAAGAGAACTTACAAGGCAAGATTATCTACTGTTCCAGAAACTCAGAGCTTGGAGTCGTCACCGTATAGGTAACTGGCATCAAGCCAGCAAGAAATACTGGACAAAGATAGGCAACAATAACTGGGTCTTTGCTACCAGGCAAGGGGACGCGAACCCCCTTCGGTTACTAACACATTCGGAATTCGGAAGCAGTGGCTCGGAATATGTGAAAGTTAAAGGCGAAGATAGTCCGTTCAACGGAAATCTAGTATACTGGAGTACCAGAATGGGGAAAAACCCCAATATGCCTACTCGACAAGCATTATTGCTTAAGAAACAGAAAGGTATATGTCCCTGGTGTTGCCTGCACTTCCGAGAAGAAGACATATTGGAAGTTGACCATATCCTCGCCACCGCTCTAGGTGGAAAGGATGAGTATAAAAACCTTCAACTTCTTCACGGTCATTGCCACGATGAAAAAACTGCCCTAGACGTGGAATATTCCAAGTCAAAAGGTAGAGAGTCCCACTGACAAGGGTAGATACGTTGAGCAGCCGAGTGACGCGAAAGTATCACGCTCGGTTTCGGACGGGAGGGGAGTTATGGCAACATACTCCTCGACCCTAATCGGAAGTATGAGGCAACTTGGGGCATTGAGACGACAGAAACTGGAAACTCCGACCAAGGGCGTTAGCGGGTCGGAGTAGTTCATAATGATGCTTAATTAAACGGACATAAGATTAGCCAGAATTAATTCCTGTTAGATAGACGCGATCGCGCCTTTTGCCATATCTGCGATCGCCCGATCCGTTGCTTTGGGCAAATGATAATATCTTCCTCCCGCTTTAAGCGCAATTTCTTTAGCAAATCCAGTCGAGACGAACTTGCTTTCCGTGTCGATTACCAGCAACTTGATGCCTAACGCTCGAATTTTTGCGGCAATTTCGAGCAATTCTCCTTTAATATCGGGTTTTTCGCCTTCGGGTAGCGGTTCGCCCAAGCTACGCGCTAAAGGAATATTCCCCCGTCCGTCAGTAATTGCCACAATCACGACTTGACCGATATCGCCTGACATCTTAGCATTCATTCCAACGTGTACCGCCTGGGTTAACCCATGCGCCAAAGGAGAACCGCCGCCACAGGGTAACGTTTCTAAACGCCGTCTTGCCAAAGCAATAGAACGAGTCGGCGGAAGCAAAACATCGGCTTGTTCGCCTCGGAAGGGAATTAAGGCTACTTGGTCGCGATTTTCGTAAGCTTCGGCAAGCAATCGCATGACTGCACCTTTAGCCGACTGCATTCGGTTGAGTGCCATCGAACCAGACGCATCCACGACAAAAGCAATTAATGCCCCCGCTTTTCTAGCCAGTCGTTTTGAACGAATATCGCCTTCTTCTACAATAACGTTGCGATCGGGATGGCGGAGGCGACGGGCTTTTTGGTAGGGTGCAGCCGCCCGTAAGGTTGCGTCTACGGCAATGCGTTTGACTTTTCCTTTGGGTAGCATGGGCTTAATATAGCGTCCGCGATCCTCAGAAAAAATTAAGCTGCGACTTCCCGATTTTCCCTGTTGCTGCGCCATTTGTGCGAAGTAGAGGACAGTAGGATCGAGAATTACCCCTTCAATATCGAACACGAATTCTTCTGGAATTCCTGGGGGTTCTTGTTCGGGTTCTTCTGGGTTTTCTTCTTCCTCTTCTTGGTCTTGTTGCGATTCGTCTTTGGGTTGTTCTTGCGGCGGCGGTGGCGGCGGTGGGGGTGCGTCTTCTGGCGGCTGTTGTATTATCGTAGTTCGAGGAACGATAACTAATTCTACTGCCCGTCGCAAGTCTTCTGCGGTAACTAGGTTGCGCCCTTCTAAAGCGGCCGCCGCTTTCGCAACGCGCATGGCAAAAAGTTCTGCCCGATGACCCTGTACGCCGCCTCTGAGGGCTTCTTGAACGAGATAGCTTATTTGGTCGTGGGTAATCTTAACATCCTTCAACCATTCCCGCGCTAGGATGATTTCGGTTTTGAGGTCGTCTATTTCTTGGTTATAGTGACTTACAAAGTCTTGTGGAGAAGTGGCATAGGAAATTGCTTGGTTAACCGCTTGTACTCGCATATCCAAGTTTAAAACCCCATCTGCCGAAAGCGCGATCGCAATTCTATCTAATAGATGTTCTCGCAACGGGCCTTCTTCAGGGTTATAAGTTGCAATCAAAAGGGGTTGACAAGGATGTGCGAAGCTAATCCCTTCTCGTTCGATTTGGTTGCGTCCGTCGGTTAAAACAGCCAGCAGTTGGTTGGCAATTTGGTCGTCGAGTAGGTTAATCTCATCGACGTACAACACGCCGCGATGCGCTTGTGCCAACAATCCTGGTTGAAAAACGGGTTCTCCTCGCTTAACGGACTCTTCAACATCCACCGAACCCAATAAACGGTCTTCTGTGACTCCTAAAGGAATCTGTACGAAAGGTGCGGGTACGATTTCTGCGGGGATTTCCTCGGCGTTTTCGTATAATTCTCGCGTTTGGTCGTCCCATTCGTTAGGATTGGCGGGGTCGCAGTTAAACGGATTATCTTTGATAATTTCGATAGGGGGCAATAAAGCGTGAAGTCCCCGTGCTAAAACTGATTTTGCCGTACCGCGACGACCCGCGATCGCAACTCCTCCCAACCCAGGATCGACAGCAGCTAATAGCAGGGCGAGTTTGATGGCTTCTTGTCCGACGACAGCAGTTAATGGAAAGTTTAGATTAGTGCGAGGAGTAGTGAGGGCAGGCATAAGTATCCGAACTGACAGCAGATTATCAGTTTATAGCAGAAAAGGAATTAGATGAACTACTCCAACCCGCTTCGCTGAGGTTTAAGTTTCCAACAACAACGAATCGAATGTGCTTCTAACGTCTCATCTGGCAAACTTGCTATCTGTAATTCTTTACGCCGTAATTATGTCGGTCTACTTAATGTTTGAATCCTCATTTTCTCGAAATAAGTTAAGGTACGGTCTTTTTAGGTAGCAATTGTCTGCATTCTGGCTTGTAGCAAATCTTACCGCAGGCACAGGCGGCGAGATCGGCTCATAGCTACAATCTATAGATTATGTACGTTAATTCTTGTAGGAGAATTGTTACATGAGCGATCGCGCAGAAAGTAATCCTTCTAACGATAGTGTAAATCGTCCACTGGCAAAGACCCCCTCGCAACAGCAGGGATTTTTAGAATCTGTTGTGGATTGGGGAGAAGATGTGTTTAATTCAGGGAAAGCTTTTATTAAACCCGCGATCGCCTGGATCGGACAGAAGACCCATGAAACCGGACAAGTCGTAACCGCAGTAGGGAACAATCCCATCCTGAAAAATCCTATCGTACAAAGATTTGCTGGAGTGCTGAGGCTCGATTGGCTGCTGGGACTGACTAAGCAAGTCGATCTCGAAAAAGCCAAAACTGAAGTCGATAAACTCAAGCGCAAATATCCTCACGAATCTCCTAGCGAAATTGCCCATCGGCTGATGGTTAGAAAAGCGATCGCGGCTAGTGGAATTGGTTTTGCCAGTAGTATTTTACCAGGATTAGCGGCGGCATTATTGGCTCTCGACTTGGCTGCGAATATGGCTTTACAAACCGAAATGGTCTATGAAATTGCGGCAGCTTATGGATTAGATCTCGATGATGCCGCGCGCAAAGGAGAAGTTGTTGCCATTTTTGGTTTAGCTTTGGGAGGAAGCAACGCGCTCAAAGCGGGTTTAGGGTTTATGAGGAATATACCGCTTGCAGGAGCCGCGATCGGAGCGGGGACGAACGCAACGATGTTATATTCGTTAGGATACGCTGCGTGTCGTTTTTATGAGGCAAAGCTAGAGCAAGGAAAAGCAGAACCAACTCCCCAAACTCTTGAAGTATTACAGAAAAAGAGTGAAGAGTATCTCGACGTGGCGATCGCTCAACAAGCGATTATGGATCGCATTTTAGTCCATATGATTCTCGCTAGCTATCCTCAGAAAACTTGGGATGATATTCTCCCCGACCTTAAGGCACTCAATCTCGAACCGTCGTCTTTGGAGGTGATTGCCTCTAATATCCAATCTCCAGAACCTTTAGACGATCTCTTAAATCGTCTCGATCGCGATTTTGCCATTCCTTTGTTTGCACAATGCCAGCGAATTGCTTCTCGACAAGATGGGATCGTTTCGCAACCCGAAGCAACCATATTGCAAGCGATCGCAGATAAACTCGATCTTGAGAACAATTTCAAGTAAATTGCAATTGCTAAAAGATAAATAATAAAGTTGCCGAAGCAGTAGCCGCAAAAGCGAGCGCCACAAATATAAAAAATCCTTGAAATAGATCGACTTGTTTTCTGAGTTGTTCTTGTGCCTGTTTTAGAGAATAAACTTCTCTTCTTAGAAGAAAGTATTCGCGATCGAATACCTCATTACTTTCTTTGATTTTTTTCTTGTTCGTCCCACTTCTATCTTGAATTTCTTCTAAAAGTTTAGATTGTTTTTCTAAGATCGATCTGATTAGCTCGATTTCTGAAGAGTTGCTTTGAGATGTTACTAGTTGATGAAGATACTTTTCTAATAAACCAGGGCCGAGTTGAAAATAGTTTTTATGAACCGAATGAATCGCCTGAATGAGATCTTCTGGTGGTGTGTTTTTTAGGAGATATCCTTTTGCTCCTACCTGCAAAGCCTTATTTAAATAGGTATCTTCATCGTAACTGCTCAAAATTAAAACTTTAGTTTCAAGAAATTGTTCGGCAATAATTTTAGTAGCTGTTAGTCCATCCATCACTGGCATTTCAATGTCCATTAGTACGACATCTGGTTTCAGAACTTTTATTCGTTCGACTGCTATTTTGCCATTATTAGCAACATCAACTATTTCGATTCCAGATTTTTTATTTAAATTATTTTTTAAGAGTTCTTGTACGGTTTTTTGATCGTCAACGATTAGAATTCTAATCATATATTTTTTGTGAATAGCAAAGGTTTTGATAAGATTATTAATTTCTAACAAAATGTTAGGATAACTTTTGACAATCACTGAAAATTAAGTTTATAATTATAAATTTTCAGCAATTGTTATTCTTGATGCAATTTAAAATAGAGTTTTATGCATAGATAAAACTCCGCTATATAGTAATCTTATTCGAGCGATAAGATATCGTACCGACCGAATTACTTCTAGCTAAATATTTACACTATACTCGATCTTACAGCTCCTGTCAGATTCTATTACCATTTAATCTTCATGGATAAATTAAGGAGCTATTATCTTCCAAAAAATCGGACAATAAATATAGTCCCAATTTCAATAAACTATTGGCGTGTTGCTAAGTGCCAAAAAAGTCTTAAAGGACGATTGTAAAGATTACTAATAATGCGATCGCGAAAGCTAAAAACAAGAAAATGCAGAAGGTTTGTAAAAAAGACAATTGTTGAATAATTTTTTCTTGTCGAAATTGTAAGAGATTTATTTGATTTTTTAAAACCGAATAACTTTCATATAAAATATCAGTTTGTTTGTCAGGCTCGCTCTCTTTCTCAACTTGTTTATTCGGCTCTGATGAATCTTCTTTTTCTTGAATTTTTTCTAATAATTGAT
>JALOOL010000406.1 GCA_025454425.1 Hydrococcus sp. Prado102
ACTTCCAATTAAGAGAATAAACATGATAACTATGGATTAAGTTGACACATTAAACCCAAAGAAAAGAAATATGACCGATTTTATGAAAGCGGCTGTTGCGATCGAATTTGGCAAACCGCTTTCGATCGAAGAAATACCAGTTCCCGAACCCGCAACAGGACAAGTCCTGATTAAAGTCATTGCAAGCGGCGTTTGTCATACAGATGTTCATGCAGCAGATGGCGATTGGTTAATCAAACCCAAACTTCCCTTGATTCCTGGGCATGAAGTAGCGGGCTATGTTGCTAAGGTAGGAGCAGGTGTTAGCTCCCTTAAAAAAGGCGATCGCGTAGGAGTTTCTTGGCTGCATAGCGCCTGCGGTTGCTGCGAACACTGTTTTACAGGTTGGGAAACGTTATGCACCAACCAACAAAACACGGGATATTCTGTCAATGGAGGCTTTGCAGAATATATGTTGGCACAAGCGGACTACGTAGCACGACTTCCTGACGGATTGAGCTTTGAAGAGGCAGCCCCGATTCTCTGCGCTGGAGTAACAACCTACAAGGGATTAAAAGAAACCGATACCAAGCCTGGAGATTGGGTGGTTATTTCTGGAATTGGTGGATTAGGACATATTGCCGTGCAGTATGCGAAAGCAATGGGGCTTCGAGTAGTTGCTTTAGCTAGAAGCGAAGAAAAACTGCAACTTGCACGAAAACTTGGTGCTGACATAACTCTCAATGTCCGAGAAGAAGATCCCGCCATCCTTCAAGAGCGAATTGGAGGTGCCCACGGAGCTTTAGTAACTGCTGTTTCAATAGAGGCTTTCCAACAAGCCGTGAGCGTTTTACGTCGGCGTGGAACTTGTTCCTTAGTTGGCATTCCGCCTGGAACTTTTCCTCTTTCTATTTTTGATGTTGTCTTGAAGCGCCTTACTGTTCGTGGTTCTATTGTAGGGACTCGTCAAGATATGCAGGAGGCTTTAGAGTTTGTGGCTCAGGGAAAAGTGAAACCACTCATTGAAAAACAGTCTCTCAATAATATTAATGAGATATTCGATCGACTGAGAAAAAATCAGGTGAATGGTCGAATAGTTCTCAACATTGCACAAAGCAACAATTAGAAAGCCAATCCAACTTTTATCGATGTCGAAAGACAGAACAGTCCATAGCATAGTAAAAGACAGCTTATGACTACCTATCTGGCAGCCATAAAGATGTCTTACCAAAAATTTGAGCGATCGAATCGTTCTACAAGACAAAGCTCTGATGGCTAATACAATCAAATCTTAAGTATTAAGTACTCCAGCCGTTTCTGGAGAAGAAGCTAATTCTTCTAATCGTTCTTGTTGGTCTTGAGCGATACAGGTTTGAATGATGTTCTCGATATCTCCCTCTAATGCTCCAACTAAGGAAAAGTTTTGCCCCAATCGGTGATCGGTAACGCGGTTGTCTTTGTAATTATAAGTGCGAATTTTTTCCGATCGCGCTCCCGTTCCCACCTGCGATCGCCGCATGGACGTGACGGCTTCTTGCTGTTCGCGCAGCTTAATTTCATACAACTTAGCTCGCAAAATCTGCATTGCCCGTTCGCGGTTTTGCAGTTGCGATCGCTCTTCGGTACAGAAGATTCTAATTCCGGTTGGTTTGTGAATCAAATCCACTGCCGTTTCAACCTTGTTGACGTTTTGACCGCCAGCGCCGCCAGATCGCGCCGTTTTCAGTTCGATATCTTTGGGATCGATCTCCACATCGACATCTTCAACTTCTGGCATGATCGCCACCGTCGCGGTTGAAGTGTGAACTCGTCCGCCAGCTTCGGTGACGGGCACTCGTTGAACGCGGTGTACGCCAGCTTCAAATTTGAGCTTGCTGTAAACGCGATCGCCCTGAATCTCCAGAATCGCTTCTTTAAAGCCTCCCATATCTGCCAGCGACTCGCTGACGAGTTTGACTTTCCAATTCTGAGTTTCAGCATAGCGCGAGTACATTCTCAGCAGATCGCCAGCCCAAATACTCGCCTCATCGCCTCCCGTCCCAGCGCGAATTTCTAACATAATGTTCTTGTCGTCGTTGGGATCGCTCGGCAACAGTAAGATTTTTAGCTGTTTCTCTAACTCAGACAGCTTTTCTTCTAATTCCTCGACTTCTAAGGCTGCCATTTCTCTCATTTCTGGGTCATTGCCAGCTTCTTTGAGAATTTGCCTTGCTCCAGCGAGGTCATCCTTAGTTTTTTTCCAAGTGTCATAAGTCTCAACCGTCTCTTCTAGCGAAGAACGCGCTTTTGTCACCCTCTGCAACTCATCTGGATTGGTGACAATATCTGGGTCTGCCAGACGGCGGGTTAATTCCTTGTAAGTTTGTTCTACCGATTGTAGTTTTTCGAGTAAGTAAGCTTCAGCCATGAGACTCTCCTAAATAAAAAATTGATTGACTTATAAACAGAATTAACCCAGCAGAAATTCTGCTGGGTACACAAAGTCAATCAATTCGCTATTTTTCTTTTTTAGAAGAAGTTTTGCCGATCTTTCCGTATTTGCGCATGAAGCGATCTACTCGTCCTTCTGCGTCGATCAGTTTTTGAGTTCCTGTAAAGAAAGGATGATTGCCCGACCAAACCTCAACGTGAATTTCGGGTTGGGTAGAGCCTACCGTCATAACGACTTCGCCGTTACAAATGACTTTTGCGTCTGGATACCAAGTTGGATGAATGTCAGCTTTAGGCATAGTTGTTTCCTATTTGTCCTTTGTCACTTGTCCTTTGTCCTTTGTCCCTTCTCGAAAGTCAAATGTCCTTTTTTGAACTTTGAACTTTGAACTTTGAACTATTTTGACCAATGACTAATGACTAATAATAATTCTATCGTTTAGAGTACTGAGGTGCTTTACGAGCTTTGTGCAAGCCATATTTCTTACGCTCTTTGGCACGGGGATCGCGGGTTAAATACCCTTCAGTTTTTAAAGGTTGGCGATTTTCTGGAGCGAGTTGGCAGAGCGCTCTAGCTACTCCTAGTCTAACAGCATCGGATTGACCTGTCAGCCCGCCGCCATGAGCGTTGACGAGAATGTCGTATTCGTTTTCTAGCCCTAATGTTTCTAGCGGAGCTTTGATAATCTGAATGTAAACCGGAATGCGGTTAAAGTAAGTTTCTCCCGCTTTGCCATTGACTGTAATTTGTCCGTTACCAGGAACGAGACGAACTCTCGCTACAGATGATTTACGGCGACCCGTTCCCCAATAAACGACTTTATCTTGTTCTGTTGCTTGCATTAGTTACCTCCTGGAATGGTGTTAATTTTGAGTTCTTCGGGTTGCTGAGCTTGATGGGGATGTACCGAGCCAGAATAAACTTTAAGTTTGGTAAAGAGTTGACGACCTAAAGAGTTTTTTGGCAGCATCCCTTTAACGGCAGTTTCGATGATTCTTTCGGGAAGGCGGTGCTGGAGTTGTTCAAAAGTCTCTGTTTTCATACCGCCTGGTCGTCCTGAATGGCGACGATAGAGTTTTTGTTTGGGCTTTTTCCCCGTAACAATTACTTTTTCAGCGTTGATGACGATCGCGAAATCGCCCGTATCCATGTGAGGGGTAAAAATGGCTTTATTTTTTCCTCTCAGAATTTTGGCAATTTCAGAAGCCAGACGACCCAGACGCTGATCGGCAGCATCGATTACGTACCATTTTTGGTCTAGGGTTTCTTGGGTGGGTAGCGGTGTTTTTGTAGTCATGTTAATCGTTAATTTAATGTAAAGATGGGTTGGGTATCGTACCAAAGGTCGCCAGAAATAGGAAATTCGGGATAGCCCACTCGCAATAAGCATAAACCTTTAGCGGGAGCCGCGTATTTCACTTCTGCTCGTTTTTCGTTGACCCAGATATCGGTAAAATTCTCTGGCGATCGCGCCCCCGTGCCGACTTCTATTAACATCCCCACTAGTAAGCGTACCATCCCGTATAAAAAGGCATTCGCTTGAATTTCTAGATAAACAAATGCGCCATGTCGATAGCATTTAGCGTCTTGAACGTCAACCCAAGAATGAGTCCGGGCGGAGTTAGCGCGGTGAAACGCAGCTAAATGATGTTTCCCGATTAAGGGGGTTAATGCTGCTTGAATGAGAGATTCTTGGACGGGATAGCGATAATAATGCCAGCTAAAGGGTTTGACAAATAAATTGGGGCATTTGTCAGTATAGATAATATATCGATAGCGCCGCCATATGGCAGAGAAACGAGCGTGCCAAGTTTGAGAAACTTTAGCCGAGGCTCTAATTAATATATCTTCTGGCAGTCGAGAATTGAGAACTGATGCCCAACGATGGGCAGGAATCGCACTAGCTCGATCGAAATGAGCGACTTGGGCGGCAGCATGAACGCCCGTATCGGTTCGTCCTGCGCCTATCAAGGTTGCGCGTTGTTTGATGACATCCGCGATCGCCTTTTCAATTTCTTCTTGTACGGTTCGCCGATTGGGTTGTTGCTGCCATCCGTGAAATTTAGTTCCCACGTATTGTATGACTAGAGCAACCCGTTCTGAATTCTCAAGCATCAACTTAACATCGACTCAAACTAATTCAATAATTGCCATGACAGAATTATCTCCTCGACGGGGCACGGTATGGGAAATACGAGTATATCCGCCGTTGCGATTGCCATAACGCTCTTGAGCAGATTCAAACAAAGCATGAACTAGCTGTTTGTCGTACATATAGCCCATTGCTCTGCGTCTTGCTGCCAAAGACCCATCTTTCGCCAGCGTAATCATTCTATCGGCTTCGGAGCGCACTGCTTTTGCTCGCGCCATCGTTGTAGTAATCTGACCGTGACGGATCAGTTCGGTTGTTAAACTCCGCAACAGTGCTTTGCGCTGATCGGCGGGTTTTCCTAGTTGTGGTACGCGACATCCATGACGCACTTTCTTTTACTCCTAATCGCTTAAATAAACGTTGCTACAGACAAGATAAATAGACAAAAGCCAAGTTTTTTGCCTTTTGTCTTTGGTTTTCAAATTGCAACATAACCTATCGCTAAGAAACTACTAGTGCAGCAT
>JALOOL010000095.1 GCA_025454425.1 Hydrococcus sp. Prado102
TGTTGCGGTTGTGACCTCAGATAATCCCCGTACTGAAGATCCCGAAAGGATTTTGCAAGATATCTTAGAAGGGATACCAGCATCGGTGCATCCTTTAGTAATTTGCGATCGCGCTACAGCAATTCATCAAGCAATTAAGGACGCAAACCCTGGCGATGGAGTAGTTATTGCGGGAAAAGGTCACGAAGATTATCAAATTCTCGGCACTGAAAAAATTCATTTCGACGATCGCGAACAAGCAAGAGAGGCATTAGCGATAAGATTGGGTTAGCTCGAAGATGGTTGCGATCGCGCCAACTCAAGATCCTGTTATCTACTGGAACGCGATCGCCTAGATACATCGATTTTACCCCAATACCTAGGCTAAACCTGTCTAAAATCAACCAATCTTTAACTAATTTTTGAGTAGATCGCTCACTCTTAATAAAAAACGACGAATCAAGCGCTGATGATGTAAAATTCGAGATTCTAAGCGATGAGCGATTCCAGGCGTATACGCACCACTTGCATAACCGCGCTGTACGCCTTCTGTAATAGCAATATCTTCGCAGGTAGTGGCATCAAAGCCGGCTTCTAATTCTGCGGGTTCTTCGGTTATTCCTGGAATGCCATAAACTTCTAAATTGACTTGGCAAGTATCTACAGTAATTGGATCGATTCGCAACCATCCCAGCATCCCGTTAGGTAAGGCGACTAAATGAAGATTGGGAAAAATTCCGTAAGTGAAGTTACCAATGCGTATGCGTCCCGTCAAATGTTCTAAGACTTGATTTTCTTCGCGCCATTGAGGAGTTGTTGGCGTGTAGAGTAAATTAACATACTCGCTGAAATGATGTTCGTAGAGATGTACTGGCCCTTGAATTGGATGAAGGGTTTTTGGATGTACGGCCCGGAGATGATAATCGCACAGGGTATTGTCGTGGAAGTTTTTCCAGTTACAAGCTACTCGATAGTGCTTTTTAACGAATAATTTTGTCGCGTCAGTCCGATGTCTTCCCAAACTGGCGGGAATATCGCCGAGATATTCCAACAAAGGAGGAACGTTATCGCTAAAACTCACAAAAATGAATCCTTGCCACTGTTCGCAGCGCAAAGGTTTGAGAGAATAATCTTCAAAACGAAAAATATTGGGAAGACCTTCTTGATGGGGAGTGCCAATTAACTGACCTTCTAAGTTAAAAACCCAAGCATGATAGGGACAGACAAATTGCTTGACCTGTTGAATGCCATTGGCGCATAACAAAGAGGCACGATGAGGACAAACATTGTGAAAAGCCTTTACCTTACCGTCTTGGGAACGAACGATTAAAATGCTACTGCCAGCCGCTTCTGTTACTAATACATCTCCTGTGGATAAACTAGCACTGTCTCCGATGTAAAGCCAGGTACGTCGAAAGATATATTCTTGTTCTAATGGTAGTAAGTCGCGATCGCAATAAAGAATGCGATCGAAAAAAATTGGCTCTTGCGCGTTGGCGAGTAACGCAGCTTTGAGATTCTCTTTCATTCGGCTTTTGACCTTAGTCGTTAGATAAATAGTTATGACTTACGGTAGATCTACTTTTTTGTACTACATATATCGTAGGGTGGGCATTTCCCGCCCTACTACTCCATATATAGTAAAGTGGACATTGCCTACTCTACAATTAGGGTTCTTGCAGAAATCCCGATCGCAACTTTTGATTAGTTAAAATAAGTTTACAAAGAGGGACATCGAAAATTATTAACTCGAATCAATATGTTATGTTGCCAGTTTTTGTATCTCGATCGCACTTAACAACTGTATTTTGGGTAGCTGGATTGCTCCTGTTTTCAACGGGTTGTAGTACGATTGGAGGTGGAAAGGCGCAAACCCCACCCTCTGGGACACAGCAGCCAGAAAAACCCATTGCCGTCGATGTTGCGATCGCCCGCCCAGCAGAATTAGAAAAAGCGCAGGAGTATACGGGGACAACCCTTCCTTACCGAGAAATATCGCTGAGATCCCAAGTAGAAGGACAAATCCTCGATCTTGCCGTCGATGTTGGCGATCCAGTAAAACAAGGACAAATCGTAGCGCGATTAGATGACGACTTGCTTACGGCAGCAGTAATCGAAGCAGAAGCAGAAGTATCGGCACGTCAGGCAGAGGTAGCTAGCTTGCAAGCCGATATAGATAATGCTCAAACTCAAGTAGAGCGATCGCGATTAGAACTTCAGCAAGCTGAGTCTGATGCGGCTAGATTAAAAAAATTATTCTCACAAGGAGCGATTTCCGAGCAAGAAGCCGAAGTTGCCCAGACCGAGGCTGGAACAGCCAGACAAGCACTGCGCTCGGCACAACAACAAGTCCGAAACCGCCAACAAGCCGTTAATGCTGCTCAACGTCGCATTACCGCTCAAAAAGCCTTAGTCGCTCAAGCTAGACGGCGACAGTCTTATACGACCCTAAAGGCAACCGTTAACGGTTCTGTTTTAGAACGAGTATTGGAACCAGGGGATTTAGCGCAACCAGGAAGCGAAATTCTTAGATTAGGCGATCTCAACCAAGTGAAAGTAGAGGTACAAATTTCTGAATTGCAATTGGATGGCATTCGACTCGGACAAACGGCACGAGTACGACTAGATGCCTTTCCCAATCGTTCTTTTATCGGGCGAGTCAGCCAAATTTCTCCGGCTGCCGATCCTACCGCTCGTTTGGTTCCCATCGAAGTAACGATTCCCAATCGCGATCGCCGCATCGGTAGCGGACTCTTAGCACGGGTAAGCTTTGAGTCGCCAAAAGCCCAACAAGTGGTGGTTCCCGAAACCGCTATTCAAACCTCATCCTCTCGCAAAGAGCTATTAAATACAGAATCTAGCGATCGAACCGCAACAATTTTTGTGGTTAATGGGAATAAAGAAAGTGCAACGGTAGAGGCACGAACGGTACAACTCGGCGATCGCTCGGACGATCGCATTGAAATCTTATCAGGATTAGAGCCTGGAGAACGATTTGTCGTCCGCAGTAGTAGAGAATTGAAAGACGGCGATCCAGTTCGTCTGAGCCTCATTTCCGAAACTTCTTAATAGTTCAAAGTTCAAAAATTTACTTTCGACTTTCGACTTTCGACTTTCAGACGGGCTACGCCAACGACTTTCGACTTTTGTTGTTCTTCATGCAAACAAACCCTTCCAGCTTCAGTATTAGTGGTATTGCCATCCGCCAACACATCGGAACTCTGATGCTAACCTTGGCGACCATTGTTGTCGGGATATTTTTTATCTTCAATCTTCAGGTAGATTTATTGCCTTCTATTACTTATCCTCGCATCGGAGTCAGGCTAGAAGCGCCAGGAATTGCCCCCGAAGTCGCGATCGATGAAGTGACTAGACCCCTCGAAGAAGCACTCTCAGCTACAGAAGGGGTGGTGCAGGTTTATTCTCAAACTCGCGAAGGACAAGTTAACTTAGACTTGTATTTTCAACCAGGTGGCAATATCGATCGCGCTCTCAATGATGCGACGGCGGCATTTAACCGAGCTAGATCGAATTTGCCAGATACCATCGAAGAACCGCGTATATTTAAAGTCGATCCCTCTCAGTTGCCAGTATATGAATTGGCGATCGCATCTTCTTCTCTAGAATCGGTCGATTTGAGGGTTTTTGCCGATGAAGAACTCGTTCGCGAACTCAGCGTTATTGCAGGGGTAGCTTCTGTAGACGTATCGGGTGGCGTAGAAGAAGAGGTGCGCGTCCTTCTCGATCTCAACCGCCTGCAATCTCTCGGCGTTGGGTTAAATGATGTTCTAGATGAATTTGAAGAGTCAAATCAAGACGTTTCTGGGGGACGGATTTTGGGCGATCTTTCCGAACCGTTAACTCGTGCTGTAGGACGGTTTCAAGATCCTCAAGAGATTCGCGATCTTTCGTTTATCGTTGACGATCCTGAGTCAGATGAATCGGCAAATCCTCCCAGTCGAGTGCGTCGGGTTTATCTGCGAGATTTTGGAGAAGTTATCGATGGAACCGAAGAACAGCGCATTTTTGTCGCTCTTAACGGGCAACCTGCCGTTAAAGTCAGCATTCAAAAACAACCCGATGCCAATACGATTGAGGTTGTAGAAGGAGTCAAAAAGCGTATCGAAGAGTTGCGGCAATCTAGAGTCATTCCAGAGGACATGACATTAATCGCGACAACCGATGAATCTGTATTTATCGCGAATGCAATTTCTAATGTTACGAGTTCTGGTTTAATGGGAACGGCATTAGCTGCGATCGCGGTTCTCCTCTTTCTCGGTTCGCTGCGTCAAACGTTGATTATTGTCGCTGCAATTCCCCTAGCTACCCTAGCAGCCATCATTTTGATGAAATTATTCGGCTTATCCCTCAACGTCTTTAGTTTGGGAGGATTGGCGTTAGGGGTTGGAATTGTCGTCGATAATTCCATTGTCATGCTCGAAACCATCGCCGAAGATGCAGGTATGACCCCTGGGAAAGATGCTAAAACCCGTTTGAGTTCGCAACAATTAATTGCCCAAGCCGTTCGTAGCAGTCAATCGGTAGAATCTGCGTTGGTGGCTTCTACTGCAACGAATTTAGTCGCCGTTTTGCCATTTTTGCTGATTGGAGGTTTCATTGCACTTTTATTTAACGAGTTAATTCTCACCATTAGTTTTGCCGTTGCTGCCTCGATTTTGGTTGCCGTTACCGTCGTGCCGATGCTTGCCTCCCGATTGTTGGCAATTCCTATCACCAGTCACATCGGTGAATTTTGGCTCCTGAAAGTCTTTAACCGTCAATTTGAAGCCGCAACCAGAGGATACGCATTTGTTCTCGATCGCGTCTTACGATATCAATTACTAGTCATTGTACTGACCTTTTTATTGCTAGGAGGCAGCAGTTTAATGGTAGTCGGTCAGATTCCGCAAGAAATTTTACCTCGAATCAACACCGGACAAGCTCGTTTAAATGCTCAGTTTCCCCCAGGAACTCCCTTAGCAACCAGCCGCAAAGTCATGCAAGCTGTAGATGAGATTCTGCTGGCACAACCCGAAACCGAGTATGCCTTTACAACCACAGGGGGAAGTTTATTTGGCACTAATACTAACGAAAATCCCTTGCGCGGTTCTAGCACGATTACCCTGAAACCAGGAACGGATGTCGAAGAATATATCTCGCGCTTAGAACAAGAATTGGACGAGTTAAATTTAGTGGATATTCGCTTGCGGCTCAGTCCTGGAGAGGTGCGAGGCTTAATTTTAACTAATTCTCCCGTGCGATCGGATATTGATGTAGTTCTACAAGGAGAGAATAGCGAAATTCTAGAACAGGCAGGAGAACAAGTATTAGAGGCTCTCGAACAACAGGCAACCTCAGCCAGATTTCGACCCGATGCCGATAGTCGCCAACCCGAATTGCAAATTCGTTTGGATCGCGAACGAGCAGCCGATTTAGATCTGAATACTCAAGACGTTGGCGATGTTCTGACAACCGCGATCGAAGGTTCTATCCCAACGCAACTTCAGCGAGGGGAGCGATTAGTCGATGTCCGAGTCGAACTCGACCAAGATTCGATTAGTCGTCCGTCTCAATTAAGAGAACTGCCTTTATTTACCGAAGATAATCGCTTGGTGCGTTTGGGAGATGTGGCTCAAATCGAAGAAGGGCAATCCCCTGGCGAGATTCAGCGCATCAATCAGCGACAAGTCTTTCTCATTGCTGGTAGTTTGAACGAGAATGCTAGTTTAGGGACGGCTTTAGCCGAAGTCGATCGCATCATTGAAGGACTCGATCTACCAGAAGGGGTCAGTCGCCTTCCCAGCGCCGTTGCTACGAGCAATCAAAGCATTCAATCAGCCCTGCCAATCTTGGGCGGGTTGGCTGCCTTTTTGGTGTTTGTGGTGATGGCGGTGCAGTATAACTCCTTGGTCGATCCGCTCGTTATTATGTTTACGCTGCCCTTAGCGTTAGCTGGCGGGATTTGGGGATTGTACGCAACGCAAACTGCGATCGGAGCGACTGTTATTGTAGGTGCAGTGTTATTGGTGGGGATTGTGGTGAACAACGCAATTATCATGGTAGAGCTAGCCAATCAAATTCGCGATCGCGATGGCGCGACTCGTCGATCTGCTATGTTGCAAGCAGCGCCCCAACGCCTTCGTCCTGTATTAATGACCACTATTACAACGGTCTTGGGAATGTTCCCGCTAGCACTTGGCTTGGGACAAGGAGGCGAATTTCTTCAACCTTTGGGAATTGTCGTGTTTTCTGGGTTGGCGCTGGCAACTTTGCTGACGTTATTTATCATTCCTTGTTTTTATACGCTGTTACACGATCTATTTGGAAAGTTTTCTAACGAGAAGCGATCGATTGTAAAATTTATCCCAAAAAAGAAAAAATCTACTGATGTTTTTTCTCGTCGGCAATAAACGGATTCTATTTTTAGAAATATTAACGAGTAAAATTAAGGACAAAAAACTAAAAACACGAATCTTACTATAGCAGTCCTAAATGATTCGTGAAAACTCCTCCGCGTTCTCTTTCTCAGCGTTCTGGGCGCCTGGAGTGGTTAAATAATACAAACCTTTTTTCACACATCCAATTAAGATTAGACCTATGGGCATAAATCTAAAATTCCTCAATCCAAAATCTAAAATCCAAAATCCTTTCATTCTTAAGCGTCAATTCTTAAGACTTTTGCCCATATTTTTGCGAAATATAATCGAATTATATAAGCAACACAATCGCCAAGGAGCAATCCTGTTTATGCAAGGTAGTTTAATTAAGGGTGGAATTGCTTTAGCTGGTCTTGCTGTTATTATGGGATTCACCAATCCCAAACAAGAAGCTTACAATGATTATGCTTCCCAAAGATTGCTTACAAACGCACAAAAAGAAATCTGTAAAGAATTTAATTATTGCAGATCTAGCGAACCGCCAAATATTATTAAAAATACACTCATCAAGCCAGCGATTAGTGCATCTACCAAGCAGCAAAATCTGGGAATTTTTAGTATTTATACAACAGAATTACTTGGCTTAAGAACCAAAACGCTTGGTGTTTTTGGTAATTTTTTAACTTATTCTGATAATTAATAAAGACAAGGCGATTTTCCTAACTCGGATCGAGTTGACCGACAACTTTAAGACGTTTGCCATCGCGAACTTGTATGATAACTGCGTCGCCTTGCCGTGGCACGACACCGCTAAGGGCTGTAATATTAACTTGATGAGTGACCATTACGATCGCGCCACTCATTTTTTGATTTTGCAAAATAAACTGGCGAACTCTTTCGGTTTGTTTTGCTTCTGTCGAGCGATCGTCAAAAAAAGAGTTTAATGCAAGCTTTACCTGACTTTTTAGAGGAGATTTTGACGAATTATAGCGAACCCGATGCTGTTTTTTCGGCTTTACTACCAGCTTTATGTGAAGTTCTGCAATGCGATCGCTGTTTTCTTTATCTACGCAATCCAAACAATAATATTGGCAAGACTGCTTATTGTTGGTGTCGCAATCCTAACGTTCCTAACGTTGGACACGACGATTTAAGAAAGGAGCCAGAATCTTTACCACAAGAAGACCCTCTTTTTGCGGCTGCATTGCAAACTAAACCTTCTGTTTATGTTGAAGATGTAGAGACGGCTAGCCCTGATGTCGTCAATGTAGAATTCGAGCGAAAAAGCTTCGGTCACAGAGCTTTAATTCACGCTCATTTGTGTTGTGATGGCGTAATGTGGGGGATTTTGCAACCATGTATTTTTGGTAAACCGAGAGTTTGGACTGAACGCGATCGCGCGATCGTATCTCAATTAGAGCAAAGAATTACACCTCTTGCCGTTGCTTATGTAAAGCAAACTATTCCCGATTAATAACAGAAATAGTCAATTGCCATCGACATTGGCTAAAACAAATCCCATTTGACACTCGTAAAGATTGGCGCGATCGCTATTTCCCTTACCTAAAGAATGACCGCAACCCAGTTTTCCCCTATTCCAGCGAGGTAATCCGTGGCTATTTGCCAGCAAACACCCCGAACAAACTTGTTGCGTAGAGATGATTTGTTCGTCTGTAAGAATCACTAGCATAGTGCTATTCCTCGATCCCCAGTGCTGCTAAGTCTATTTTAATCCTCGCTTTGGGTAGATGGATTAAATTGCCACATAGCTTAACTAGAAACTGAAAAATCTGAAGTATTACTTAATACCGTTGCCGCGATCTGTCAGAAGTGCGATCGCAAAACGTAACATTTTGTAATAACATAAAAATAATAAAATTAGTAAAGTGTTTTGTAAAAAACAGAAAAGGGGGTGAAGTCTGTGTTAGAAAAGACCGAACATCGCAGCCCCATGTTGGTTGACTTGACGGAAAGCATCTGGCTTTGTACCGTTATGCCCCAAGAAAACCACGCAGCGCTTCGCTCTGGGTTTGCAGGATACCCAGCTAATCCTCGCTGGAACGTGACCAAGTATCAAGCGTGGAAAACGGGTCGTCAATTGAAAGAAGCCTTAAAGCAGGGAGAAATGATAGTGCGATCGAGCGATTGCATGTTAATCCCTGTAAAAGAGCTAGACAATACTTCAGACGAGGAAGTCCGAAGTACGCGATGGATTAATTTCTTCCTACCCAAACAATTGCAACTAGCTTAATAAGCTGAAATGCAATTATACATAGAGGCTAGTAGGGGCGAACGTCCGTTCGCCCCTAGGTATCTTAATGATGATTGTAACCGAAGTCGATCTGATTATTTACTGATAACTGGTAAGGTAGGTTACTGCGATCGCCTCAATTCTTTTCTACAGGAACCTGAACTTCTGTCACGTACTGCGACTGGTTTCCACCTCGTTCGTATTGTAAGTAAACTTCGCGAGTAGAACCGACGATTTGATATCCATTCTTCTCTACCCACCCTAACAAAGCATTGTACGCTTGTCCTAACGTGGCAAAAGAACCGCGATGTATTGCACAAGCCATCTTCTCGATTCCAGGCAGTTCGTACACCCACACTTGTTCGTCGCTTTTAATCTTTTCGTAGATAGGGGCGGCAGCTTCAACAGGAATATCGCGATCGCGCAATCTGGTATCGTGATAGATAGCAATGCCGCACCCGACTTTTTTGATACCGTGGCGATAAACGTATTCGTAAGCGCGATCGAAAAGGCGATCGAAGATTTCACCACAGTCTTGATAATTGGGGATTACTCCTAATGCGGTCGCCACTAACTGAGATTCTACAGATTTAAGAACGATTTCATATTCTGGCATTTTTCCCTCCTGTTCGATTTCTTGTAGGCGCATCTCTATCCGCATCAAGCGAATTCGATCTTCTTCGAGTCTTTGCTGAATTTCAAACTGCTTCAGGCGCAACATCCCGCGAATCTCATCAAGGGAAATATTTTCATCTAGCAAGCGGACAATTTGTTCTAGAGAAAATCCTAGTTCTTTGAGGACGAGGATGCGGTTAAGGCGAGGCAGTTGGGCAGTTGAGTAGTAACGATAACCCGTAAAATTATCGATAGCGGCAGGTTTGAGTAAACCCATGCGATCGTATAAGCGCAGTGTTTTGGAAGAGATACGACTAAGTTGGGCAAAGTCACTGATTTTGAGCATATCGTGACTCCTAAGCGTTTCTTACTTCAGTTAACACCTTCCCTTAAGGGCAAAGTCAAGCCTCAATCGAACTTATTTTTCGAGACGCTAAGATGAGAATCGATAGGTGACTCTTTATTTTGACTGCGGTAACAGTTATGCAATCCCATCCCACACTACCTCCATTGATTCCTCGCGAAATTCTGTTTGGCAATCCTCAACGCAGCAGTCCGCAGATATCGAGGGATGGAAAATATTTAGCCTATATTGCTCCCGACGACAAAAATGTTTTGCAAGTTTGGCTGCGTACTTTAGGCACAGAAGACGACCGCAAGCTAACTGACGATAAAAAACGGGGAATTCGAGCTTATTTCTGGACTTATAACCCCGAACAGCTTATTTATCTCCAAGATTCAGACGGAGACGAAAACTTTCATCTTTACTCAGTCAACATCCATAGCAATATCGTTCGCGATTTAACTCCCTTTCAAGGCGTGAAAGCACAAGTTATCGATCTCGATCCCGATTTTCCCGATGAAATCCTCGTCGCTTTAAATTTAAATACGCCTGAAAAATTTGATGTTTACCGTATCAATTTAAAAAATGGGGCAGTTGAATTCGATACTGATAACCCAGGAAATATCGTCGATTGGACGGCTAACGCTCAATTTCAAGTTCTAGCTGCCCTAGCAGCTTCGCCCGATGGCGGATACGATTTATTGTATCGAGAAACGCGCGATCGCCCTTGGGAACTTCTACGACACTGGGAAGCAGACGATGAAGGTGGGGCGGTTAGTTTTTCTAGCGATGGAAAAACACTATACGTCATCGGTTCTCACGATGCCAATACCCAGCGTTTAATCGCACTCGATCTAGCCACTCGACAAGAAACTATTATCGCCGCAGACGAACAATATGATGTCGGCGGGATAGAAACGCATCCAACGCAACGACACATTCAAGCAGTCTCTTTTTACAAAGATAAAGTACATTGGCAAATACTCGATGAAAGTATTGCAGCAGATTTCGAGGCACTAGCAAAAGTACGAAAAGGCGAATTTGCGATCGGCAGTCGCGATTTAGCAGATGAAAATTGGATTGTTGCTTATCTTACCGATGATGGCCCGGTTTATTATTACTTGTATAATAGAGCCTCAAAATCGAGTACTTTACTCTTTAGCAACCAACCAGAATTAGAAAATTTATCGCTATCGCCAATGAAACCCATTTCCTATCAAGCAAGAGATGGGTTAACTATTCATGGATATCTAACCTTACCGATGGCAGGAGATGCTCCCTATGCAACCGTTATTCTCGTCCACGGCGGGCCTTGGGCGCGAGATACTTGGGGATACGATCCAGAGGTTCAATGGCTTGCCAATCGCGGTTATGCGGTCTTGCAGGTAAATTTTAGAGGGTCTACGGGTTACGGAAAGGCTTTCTTGAATGCCGGAAATCGTCAGTGGGCGGGAGCAATGCACGACGATTTAATCGATGCTGTAAATTGGTTAGCGATCGAAAAAATTGCCGATCGCAATAAAATTGCTATTATGGGCGGTTCCTATGGCGGTTATGCAACCTTAGTCGGTTTAACGTTTACGCCGGATATCTTTGCCTGTGGGGTAGATATTGTCGGGCCGAGTAGCATTCTTACCTTGATGCAAAGTATTCCTCCGTATTGGGCCCCTCTGATGGCAATGTTTCAGCATCGGGTTGGCAATATGGAGACAGAAGAAGACTTTTTGAAGTCGCGATCGCCGCTCTTTTTTGTCGATAAGATTGAAAAGCCTTTATTAATCGGACAGGGAGCTAACGATCCTCGCGTAAAAGAAGCAGAAAGCGAGCAAATTGTCAAGGCAATGCGTCAAGCGGGTAAACCGGTTAAATACGTTCTCTATCCCGACGAAGGACATGGCTTTGCACGTCCTGAAAATCGCCTGCATTTTTATGCGATCGCAGAGGAATTTCTCGCACAATATTTAGGAGGACAATTTGAATCGGTTGGAGAAATTCCAGGACATTCGGGAATTGTTAATTAGATATCGAGAAGTGACAGATCCTAAAAAATTTTTTGTCCCTAACTCAGACAAAACAGGTTTTAGTAAGTTACTGGTGTAGAGACGCGATATATCGCGTCTCTACGGATAACTGTTAATTGCCCACCATTCTACGATTAATTACGCCCGCCTACTTAGTAGGTTGGGTTGAGGCACGTTGGCGCGATTCCTGCCTTATGGCATAACCCAACACACACAAGTTTTGTTGGGTTTCACTATCGTTTAACCCAACCTACCAATGCCATTACTTTTGAAAAATGATATTATTTATTCTCGAAATGAGGATAAATATCTCGCTCGAATAATTCCCGAACCGTCTCATCTGCATTATTAACTAACGCTTGATAATCTTCTTTGACGGGGATGCAATAACTCGCCTTGCGAGGAGAAATTGTAGGGAGCCAGGTAGTGTGAAGCGTATAACCAACTTTAAATAGAGGATGTGTTAGCTTGCTAAGGGGGCCTTGCGCTAATTTATCGGCATCAAAAATCCAAATTTCATCTTGAGTTTCGCTTTCTGGGGTCAGAACGGTACACAAAATATAGCCATCGGTCGAACTTCCCGTACCATCTTTGCGCGGGACAAATTGAGGAGACGATATCATATAACTAATGGGAAATTCGTAAGCATCGGCAAATTCCATCGTTTCGGTTTCGACTCGGAACAAATAAACGGGTTTTGGTTTTTGGTTGGGAAGATTGCGCATCACTTCTTCGCCCAACATTCGATGTTTATAATCTTTGTAAAGATCGAAAATAAACTTCGGCATTAACTCTTCCCAAAATCCCCAAGAATGCCAATAAATATTCTCAATTT
Organism: Hydrococcus sp. Prado102; assembly: GCA_025454425.1. Classification (GTDB taxonomy): domain Bacteria; phylum Cyanobacteriota; class Cyanobacteriia; order Cyanobacteriales; family Microcystaceae; genus Hydrococcus. The sequence goes on from JALOOL010000095.1 coordinate 12,422, forward strand.
TGGTAGGGAATTCTCCTGATGGGAGCCTTTCTCGATAAGTATACAATCCTACTCCAAAGGTGATGCGATCGTCGTGAATGACCTGAGAATCTACGATCGCGCCTGTCTCTCCATTAATCTTATACCTTCCCAGACGATTGACATCCATCTGTCCGATCGCAAGCATACCATCTAAGCGTGAAGGAAGCGATCGCCCCGGTTGATACGCCGATTCGTCGTAGGCACGCACGACTTCTGACACGTCTGTGGCGCAATTATGAGCGATGTGAAGGGTAATATTGCTATCGGGGTTGTCGTAATCGGTTAAAAAGTGAATACTTTCTAGAGGAAGAATGACTTTTTTGGCGACGATTGTAACTTCAGTATCGCACGCTGCTGGACGTTGACCGTTAATGAGATCGCGACGGCGCACGATATAGATATTACTATCGGGGGATTGAGGACGTGTCAGCAGCACCCTGAACGATTTTTCTAAGGGTTCGTTATCGGGAAAGGGATTGTTGAGAAGTTGTTCGACTCCTACTTTAAAAGCGGTGTCGATGAGGACGATATAATCTTTGGTTACGCCGATTTGATGGACGCTTTGTTCGATTTTGACGGGGGAACCATCGCTAAGTACCAGTCTCCATCTTTCCATATCGCCGTTTCCATCCCAGCGCATTAAATAGACAAAATTGGGGACTTCAATCCCTACAATTGCTTCAACGCTTTTCTCAACTAAGTTAAAAATTGCTTCAAAAACTTGGCGCGTTTCTTGGAATAATGGTTGTAAGAACTCTCGACCGAACAATCGCGCGATCGCGCTAAGCAAATCTTCGATATCGTCGGGTAATTCGTTCAATTTTTCAAACGAAGGGATGGTATCTAGTAAGTTAATTACCGACCTGCCATAATTAACGGTAAACATCTCTCCTGTAACTGCATCAAAGGTGGGATGAGCGGTACTTAGATGAGCGGGAAAGGGTTGTTTAATGGGGATAGCACTGCGCCATTCTCGATTCGATCCTGCGGGGGTGATGACTTTAAGCGATTCGGTATCGATTTCGTAGGGACGACCCGCATCATAGGTTACTAAAAGGCGTTCTTCTCCTTTGTCGAGAAATGGCATTGGTAAAAATGCGGTGTTGAGAGAATCGCGCAATCCTAGAATTAAAGAATAACGCATTAAACCCCAATTGTAAAAACGATATCGCGATTGAGTCGGGTGTTGTTTTTGGATGGCGAAATCGGCATAAAAGCAAGGCGTGCGAGCAAGTTCGGTCTTTAAATACACTTCTCCTTGCATATCCAAATCGAGTCGGTAAATCATTCCATCTCCGTTAAAAACGGCTAGACCTTTACCATAAGTGGAATCTTCAAAGCCTACCGGACTTACAATAAAAACGTGACCTTGCAAATCTAAAGGAATTTTACCTTCTTTAACTTCTAAGCGAAGTTTTGGACAGCCATTTTTTCCAAATTCTTTTCGACTTGAGTTCATCAAAGATTGTGGAACTTTTGCTGACTCGTATCCCACTGACATATCGGGTTGAATGTTCGTTATTTTTGTCATTTTAGGTTTAATTCATAAAAATGAAAATAATTCAAGATTATACGATATTAGAAATCGTCGATCGCGAGGGTAAAACCGTTATTTATCGAGGCGAGTATCAAAACAAAATTTTTATCCTTAAGACGTTTCAAGGTGAATATCCAACCTCTGGAGAAATAGCGCAACTTCAACACGAGTATCAGTTGGCTAAAGCGTTAAATATTTCAGGCATTATTAAACCTCATTTGCTACAAATTTGTGACGATTGTCCTATTTTAGTTTATGAAAATTTTCCAGGTAAGCCACTCAAACAGTATTTACGCGATCGCGAAATTAGCGTTGAAGAGTTTCTGAAAATCGCTATTGGGATTGTTAGAACCCTTCAGAAAATTCACGATCGCGAAATTATCCATAAAAATATGACCCCCCAATCTATTTGGATAGAGGAGGCAACTGGACGGGTTAAAATTACCGATTTTAGTTTAGCATCTTCCTTTCCTTTGGATAAAGCAGTTTATAACTCTCTTCAATTAACAAGGGAAAATCTTCTTTATATTTCTCCCGAACAAACGGGACGAATGAATCGCGCGCTCGATTATCGAAGTGATTTTTATTCTTTGGGGATAATCTTTTATGAGATGTTAGCTGGGTTTTCACCTTGTCAATCGGAAGATCCAATGAAACTAATTCACTGTCATCTTGCTAAAAGACTTACATCGCTTCATCAGTTAAATCCTAGAATTCCTCAGACAATTTCCAATCTTATCGATAAGCTTATTTGTAAGATAGCTGAAGACAGATATCAAAGCAGTTATGGCATTCAATTCGATCTAGAAATATGTTTGAGTCAATGGAAAAAACAAGGCACGATTGAATTGTTTTCACTTGGCGATCGCGACATTTCTAAAAAATTACGCATTCCACAAAAGCTTTATGAACGAGAACGAGAAATAGCTATTTTGTTAAACGCTTTTGAAAACATTAATAAAAGCAAAAATAAGTTAATTTTAATATCGGGATTAGCTGGCATTGGTAAAACGGCTTTAGTCAATAAAATTTATCAACTTATTACTCAAAGAAATGGTTATTTTGTCTCGGGTAAGTTTTCGCATCTAAAAACAGATATTCCTTATTATTTTCTGATTCAGGCTTTTCGAGAATTAATCCTTCAAATTTTAACTGAAAGCGAAGAGAAAATTCAAACTTGGAAAGAGAAATTGTTAGAAGCATTAGGTTTGAACGGACAATTAATGATTGATGTTATTCCTGAAGTAGAATTAATTATTGGCAAACAACCAACTGTCGCACCACTATCTGCACCAGAATCTAAAAATCGATTTCAGTCTGTTATTAAAAAATTTATTAGTGTATTTAGTCAAAAAGATCGTCCTTTAATTTTATTTTTTGACGATCTTCAATGGAGCGATTTTGCCTCTTTAAAATTAATTCATTTATTAATTACTCAATCAGAGGTAAAGCATTTATTAATCATTGGAACTTATCGCAGCAATGAAGTCAATAATAGTCATCCTTTAAAAACAACTATTAATAACTTAGAGTTGTTAGGAGTCAAAGTAGAAAATTTAGTTCTTAAACCCTTAGAACTCGATGCGATCGCACAATTAATTACTGAAACTTTTTACTGTCAGATATCTGTATCGCGTCCTTTAGCAGAATTAATTTTAGAAAAAACAAACGGAAATCCCTTTTTTATCAATCAGCTTCTTCAATCGTTATACAAAGAAAAATCGATTGCATTCAATCTTAAAAATAAATGTTGGCAATGGAATTTAGACAAAATCAAAAAGATGAATATTGCTGACAATATAGTTGAATTTATGATTGACAAAATCAAAAAGCTTTCAATATCTACTCAAGAAACCTTAAAAATAGCAGCTTGTATAGGTCATCAGTTTAGTTTAAATAAATTATCAGTTGTTAGCGGACAGAGTTCTCTTGAAACAGCTAATAATCTTTGGGAAGCTTTGGATAAAGGGTTAATTTTACCGACTATAAATTTTCATAACTTCATAGGAATAGATAGAGATAATGTATCTGAATCTGAATTAGAAATTAAACATGAAGAACAATTGACTTATTATTTTGTTCACGATCGCGTTCAGCAAGCCACTTATTCTCTTTTATCAAAACAACAAAAAGAAAAAATTCATTTTCAAGTCGGAAATTTAATTTTAATCAATACTCCTCAAGAAAAATTAAAAGAAAATATTTTTGATATTGTCAATCATCTTAATCTGGGAATTCAAGCCAAAACCTCACAATTTCAAAAAGAAAAACTAGCACGATTAAACCTAATAGCTGGAAAAAAAGCTAAATCTTCTACTGCTTATGAAGCGTCTTTAAATTATCTGGAAACTGCCTTAAATCTCTTATCAAAAGATAGTTGGGAAACCCATTATCAACTTAGTTTTCAGCTACATCTTGAATGTTCTGAATGCGAATATCTTAGCGGTCAATTTTACCGTGCAGAAAAAAGATTTGATTTAATCCTCGATCGCGTTCATACCAAAGCAGAAAAAGCTAAAGTTTATATCTTAAAAATTACGTTATATACCGACATTGGAAAGTTACAAGAAGCTATAGAAATTGGACTTGAATGTTTGAGTTTATTCAAAATTAATATCGATCGTACAAAGCTTAAAACAGCCATAAATAAAGAAATAAAGCGCATTAATACAATCACTACTAATCGCCAGATTGAAGATCTATCTAATCTACCAAAAATGACAAACAAAAATTCAATTGCAATTATGAATCTGTTGATGAGTTTAGCGGGTGTAACTTACTTTACTAATTTAGAATTATGGACTTTATTAATGCTGAAGATGATTAATAAATCGCTGCGCTATGGAAACTCAGAAGTTTCTTCTTTTGCTTATAGTGCCTATGGATTAATTGTTGGTTCTGCTTTAGGTAACTATCAATGTGGATACGAATTTGGACAGTTAGCTATTAAAGTTAATAAAAAATTCGAGAATGTAGCATTATGGAGCAAGGTTTATTTTATGGTTGGTGCTTTTATCAATCATTGGAAACAACCTATTCAAAACAATTATTTGATTTTAAGAAAAGCTTTTCAATATGGACTTGAAACAGGAGTTCCTAGCTTTTGCGCTTATTCTGTTAACGTACTGGCAAGTACTATGTACTTTCAAGGATACCCTTTAGCTCAGCTATCTCAAGAGTTAGAGGAATTTTTAGAGTATGTAAAACAAGTTAAAAATATTCATGGAATTTATTTTCAAAAGCTTTTAAAACAAGTAATTCTCAGCTTACAAGATTTAACTTTTAGAACTGGTAATTTAAGCGATCGCGATTTTGATGAAGACAATTTTTTACAAGAAATAAAAAAACTAAATCTTGGATTGCACCTGAGTTTTTACTCGATTGCAAAAATGCAGTTATTATATTTGTTTGGAGACTACAAACGAGCAATTATCCTCGCTCAAGATTCAGAAAAAATAATTGGTTATTCTTTTGGTTTATGGCGTGTTGTAGAACATTATTTTTATTACTCATTAACCTTAATATCTCTATTGAGACAATCCAAAAACCACTCTGGTAATTGGCAAATATTATTAGAAAACTTGAATAAATTTAAAACTTGGAGTGACAATTGTCCTGAAAATTTTTTACATAAATACTTATTAATTTCAGCAGAAATGGCTTGCCTCTCTAACCAAGTTCTAGAAGCTATAGAACTCTACGATCGAGCGATCGCAGTGGCAAAAGTTAATAATTTTTTACTCGATGAAAGTTTAGCAAACGAACTCGCAGGAAAGTTCTATTTAACTAAAGGAAAAGACAAAGTTGCTAAAGTTTATTTAGAAGATGCTTATTATGGATATTTGAAGTGGGGAGCAATTGCTAAAGCCAGAAATCTACAACAAAATTATTCTTTATTACTCTCAAAAACCTTTACTCCAATTGAAGTCAATTTTAGTTCCTTCGATCTTTCAACCATTTTAAAAGCTTATCAAGCAATATCGAGTGAATTTGTACTGGGTAAATTATTAGAAACTCTTATGAAGATTGCTATCGAAAACGCAGGAGCGCAAAAAGGGTTTTTAATCTTTGAAAAAGAAGGAAAATGGGTAATTGAAGCAGAAGGTGCCATCGATTCTGAAAATGTTACAGTTTTGCGATCGCTCGATATTAATGCGATCGATTCTTCTACCCGAACAACATTTTTATCCGTTGCGATCGTCAACTATGCGATCCGAACCAAACAAGATATCGTTCTCAACAATGCTACTTGTGAAAAACAATTTATTTTAGATTCTTATATTACTACAACTCAGCCAAAATCAATTCTTTGTTTGCCCTTACTTTATCAACGCAAACTCAGTGGCATTCTCTATTTAGAAAATAACTTAATAACAGATGCTTTTACCTTAGAGCGCGTTGAGATTCTAAAAATTATCTCATCTCAAGCTGCTATTTCGATTGAAAATTCTCGTCTCTACGAACGATTAGAAGATTACAGTCGAACCCTAGAAATCAAAGTCGAAGAAAGAATGCGAGAAATTCAGCGCAAAAATGAAGAACTAGCCAATACAATACATATCCTCAAAAAAACCCAAGCTCAAATTATCGCACAAGAAAAACTTGCCTCTCTCGGTACATTAACCGCAGGAATCGCTCACGAAATCAAAAATCCTCTCAACTTCGTTAATAATTTTGCCGAACTTTCAATCGAACTTGCGAAAGAACTATCAGAAGAAATCGCAAGTCAAAAAAATAAATTAGAAAGAGAAAGTCTTAACTGTATTGATGAAATTATTGACGATCTCTGTCAAAATGCCCAAAAAATTAACGAACATGGCAAAAGAGCCGATAAAATCGTTCGTGGAATGTTAATGCACTCGCGCGGCGAAAGTGCTTCTCGACAACCGACCAATCTAAATACTCTTCTCTTTGAAGCTGTCAATTTGATATATCATGGAATGCGAGCTAAAGATACTTCTTTTAACATTTCGATAGAAACCGATTTCGACGATAGTCTTGAATTAGTTGATGCGATCGCTCAAGATATCAGTCGAGTTTTTCTCAATATTATTGATAATGCGTGTTACGCTGCCTATCAAAAGAAAATCGAACTTCAAAACAATTTTAATGGTAAGAAACCAGACTTTATTCCACTTTTGTTTGTCAGTACCAAAAATCTAAACTCATCCATTGAAATCCGCATTCGCGATAATGGAAAAGGAATTTCTCCAGAGATCGCAGACAAAATTTTTACTCCCTTTTTCACCACTAAACCAACGGGAGAAGGAACGGGTTTAGGACTATCGATCGGTCACGATATCATCGTACAAACTCATCAAGGCGACATTCGCGTTAAAACTGAAGTCGATCGCTATACCGAGTTTATAATTACATTACCAAAAACTGTTGTCCCAAACTCAGGATACCAACATGAAAGTGATGGTTGTCGATGATGAAAAAGATATTCAATCTCTATTTACTCAAAAATTTAGAAAAGAAATCAAACAAGGCGCGATTGACTTCTCCTTTGCCTTTTCAGCACAAGAGGCATTAGAAGCTTTAAAAGAGAACAATTCTTATTCTCAATATATCTTTTTAATCTTGGCAGATATTAATATGCCAGGAATGAGTGGATTAGAACTGCTAAAAATTATTAAAGAATTCCATCCTAACGTTAAAGTTTTCATGATTACCGCCTATGGAGACGAATATAACTATCAAACCGCCATGCAATATGGCGCAGACGACTACATCTATAAACCTATAGAATTTGAAAACCTCAAGAAAAAAATCTTAGAACTCTAAAAAGAAAACGGAATTGACACGCCAACTCCCACCGATAGACGATCTTGGTCGCGGACTCTAAACTGATGCCAAGTCGAAGAACCGACGCGATTAGTCAAATATAGCTCTAATTTTGGGCGATCGCTCTCGTTTTCTAGATCGAGTCCCAACAACTCTGACGGATCCCAGCGCACGGCAAACGTCCACGGAATTACTCTAGCTCTTTCGTCGCCCAAAAAAGCATTTCCAGGTTGGGTGAAATTAGCTCCGACTTCTCCTACCAAGCTAAACTGACTAGACAAAGGAATAGAACCGCCTACATTAAACCCAGCTATTTCTGTCCCCAATCGCTGTACGTACCCCCAAGTCGGCGTTAACCAGATTGCAGCACCGCCATCGAATTGATAGTGTAAGGGTAAAGAAAGCGTTACAATGTTAAGCTTACCCTGCGGACCGTCGTCGCCTTGGAAAACGAACGGAACCTCTTTTGATAAACCGCGATCGTCAAATTCATCGCGATCGTTAGAGAAGAAATTAATAAAAGGTTGGTTTGTCAAGCTGTAAGTTCCCGCCAAACTTATCGTCAAAGGCGCTCCTTCTGCTTGGTTGAGCAAGCGAATCTTCCCGCTTATTCCCTGTTCCGATTCGTCTACATCGCCAAACACATAATCGAGAAAAACGCCAGCTTCCAAATCTCTAACCAAACCATAGCGAAGCGAGGTCATAATGCCTTGATTGCCGCCTTGTAAGTTGAATAAAAACTTACCGCTAGGTAAAGTTCCGCCGTCCAAAAATCCGATGCCATCGGTTGTAATATTACTATCTCCTTCCTCGCTCGACTCGCCAAAACTATCCCCGTAGCGACGATTGTTACCGATAAAATCGGGCATAAATACCAACGCCGCCCCAAAACCCATTAAATCCCTATCTGCCGTTAACGCGAGGGAACCGACGCTGCCCTGACTATTGGAGGCAAAAACATCGATGCCGATGCGAGGATTGACCAAGTAGCGCAGACCAACATTATAGGCGATCGCAGTATCGGGACGACCCGATTCCCGACTGATACTGTTATTGCCTGTGACGGGGATGAAGGCATCGCCCCAGAGAACGATCCTTTCGCTGAGGCGATAGGAAATTGCACTGCTAAAACCAAATGTCGTCCCAAAAGACCCCCGATTTTCGATAGGCAAGTTGGCATAAAAGAGAGCGCTATCTTCGGGGAAAAAAGCCACCGTTGGAGAAACAGTAAAGCGCAAGCGCTCGTCAACCGTAGCAGTAAAAGGAAACTGGAGAGCGACGACTAAGCCATCGGTTTCTCGGTTTTCAACGCGATCGCCATCTTCTCTATCTCTAAAATCAAAGGTGCGATCGCCATAAGAAAGCGATAGAACCCCGCTTAAAGCCAGCGTATCCGAGTCATTTTGCCAAAATTGTTGTTTGACTTCTAAAGTGTACTCTTGGTCTGCATCGCGGGTAACGATAAAATCTCCCTGAACCGACGGAGAAGCGCTATCTACCCTTTGCCATTCAAAAGTAACTTCTAAATTATCGGTAATTCCCCAAGTTACGCCGAGATTGGGATAAGAGGCAGTATCTGCATCTAATAAATTGCTATCGACATAATTTGGCAAAAAGAATTGACGATTGCGAACGTTAAAGACTACCTCACCTTGACCTAAATGCTCTGCTGTAGGCTGCATAGGCGAGATGCGAGTTAGCGGACTTTCCGGTATTTCCTCAGTCTCTGTCGGTTCTGTTGTCTCGGATGGGTTGGGCGGTTCTTCTTCAGTAGGATCGTCAGAAGCTATCGGCTGTTGTGTTGTAGGGGATGAATCGGGCTGACTGGGTTCTTGGTAAGAATTCCCCGCAAAGAAGCCTTGTCCGAGCGGATAAACTTCAAAAACATCATCAGCTTGAGGAATAGCAGGGAATAGTCCCCAAGACGAGGCTGACGCATTCGACCATTGAAAACTATTTGAAGGGCGATCGCGGCGCGTCTGGGAGGGCTGAGGATTAGATTCTGGCTGGAACCATTGAGGAGATTCAGTTGCGTCTGGTGAGGCTGGTTGGCTCCATTGCGGCGATCTTTGAGTGTCAGTTTCTGTCTCATTCAACCATTGAGGAGTCGGTCGCCCAGTGCTATCTGGCTCGTCCGACCAATTTTGAGCCGTCAACGGATTCGCTAACGTTGGAGTGGAGCTAGCAACATCCCAGCCCATCCCGCCAACGGTTAGAATTGCCAAATTCGACAGAATAAATGTTTTAGTTGACATTATCGAGTCAAGCCCTATTTTGGTTCAATTTCGCCGCCTTGCGGTCTGTGGTTCCGTTACACGACAGCAACGAGAGAAATTAGCAGTTATCTTAGAACAAAAAGCTTCAAAAAAACTACTCCTTGTGCTGCTAAGTTAAATTCAAAGCAGCAACAGCAAACTAAAAAGGAATCGATAGTCCGACTCCAATTGACAATCTATCTTGCTCTCTGACGCGCATTTGCTGCCAAGGAGAAAAACCAAGTCGATTAGTGAGGAAAAGATCGACAGAAGGGCGATCGCCAGTATTATCGGGATCGAATCCCAAAAACGAAGATGGGTCCCAGCGCACGGCAAACGTCCAAGGAATGACATTCGCTCGACTGTCGCCCAAAAAGGCATTGCCATCTCCGACAAAATTAGCGCCAATTTCGCCAATTAATCTAAAATCGCGAGAGATCGGCACAGATCCCCCCGCATTAATGCCTGCAATTTCCGTGCCCATACGCTGTACGTAGCCCAAAGTCGGCGTTAACCAAAAAGCTAAACCGCTATCAAATTGATAATTTAAGGGAATAGAAACGGTAACGATATTAAGCTGTCCGGTTTCTATCCTGTCTTGATTTAAAAGAAAAGGGGCACTTTTTTCTAAACCGCGATCGCGAAATTCATCGCGATTATCTTCAAAAAAATTAATAAAAGGTTGATTGGTTTGACTGAGTGTTACTGCTAAACTCGCTGTCAGCGGAGCGCCTTCTGCTTGATTGAGAAAACGAATTTTCCCGCTTATCCCCTGTTCTGACTCGTCTACATTGCCAAAAGCATAATTGAAGTAAACGCCCCCCTCAAAATCTTTGAGAAACCCATAGCGCAATGCTGTAGATACTCCAGGCGTACCAGCTTGTAATTGGAATTGAAACTGTCCGCCGTTGAGAGTTCCCCCATCGAGAAAGCCCAATCCGTCAATTGTGGGAGGACTGTCTTGTTCGCCGTTACGATCTGCCGAACGACGGTTAGATCCGATGAAGTCAGGCATAAAGATAACTCCTGCCCCAAATGATAGCAAGTCTCTATCTGCGGTTAGCGCCAGCGGCCCTTTATTGCCTTGAGTATTGGAAGCAAAGATATCGACGGCTAAACCGGGGTTGACTAAATAACGCAAACCTGCATTAAAACCGATCGCGGTATCGGGACGACCCGATTCTCGACTGATGCTGTTGTTGCCAGTGACGGGAAGGAAAGCATCGCCCCAAAGCACTATGCGAGAATTGACTTGAAAAGAAATCGCTCCAGCAAATCCAAACGTCGTGCCAAAAGAACCTGGATTATCGATAGGAGGTCGATGATAAAATACTGCACTGTCATCGTTAAAAAATGCCAGGGTAGGAGAGAGGGTAAAGCGCCAGCGATCGCCTACATCAGCCGTAAATGGCAACTGGATGGCGGGTACGATACTTGAGTTACTCCTCTCTACAACCGCTCCTTGTCCCGTTCGTCTAAAGCGAAAATCGCGATTTCCCCACGAAAGCCCCAATACGCCGCTCAGATTTAGGGTTTCTGCCTCATTTTCCCAAATTTTTTGTTTGATTTCCAGGGCAATCTCGTCATCTCCCGGACGGCGCAGCGACTCGAAATCGCCTTGACGACCAGGAGAACCGCTATCGACTTGCTGAAATTCCAAACCGATTTGAAGATCGTCAGTAATTCCCCAGCTAAAGCCAAAATTGGGATAAGCTCCCGTATCGCTATCAAATGACGAATTTTCGATGTAGTTAGGCGGAAAATATAAACGATTGTAAACATTGAAGCTGACTTCGCCTTGACGTAAATATTCTCCGGTTGGTTGAGTCGAAGAAAAATGCGTTAAAGAACTTTCAGCTTGAGTTGTGTTTTTCTTTTCTGTAGGTTTTGATTCGCGATCGGGTGGAGATTCGGTTTCTTCTAACTCACTATTTTCACTAATTTGAGGAGAATTTTCCGCTCGATCCGAAGAAGCAAGCGGTGCAAGCGATTCGCGGCGAACCGACCCAGAATCGCTTTGAAGACTCGCTAAACTCGTTATGGCTTGCGGGTAAATCTCAAACGCGATATCGGCTTGAGGCGTAGTAGGAAAAACTCCCCAAGACGAAGCCGTCATTACCCAGCGGAGAATCGCTAGAACGTTCTGTCCATCGAGAAAGCTCGTTAACTTTTCTCGTCTCCCGTTCGCTCCATTGTGGTAATTGTCCGGTATCGTTTTCGGGATTCTCGAACCATCGAGGAGTCGAAGACGGTCGGCTATTTTGGTCGTTCGTCCATCTAGGAACGCTTAAAGGTTTTACGGGTAACGGTTGGGGACTTGCAACTGCTTTACAGCTAAGACTCCCAACGGTCAGGATTGCCAAATTATAGAGAATAAAAGTTTTAGTTGACATTATTGACGAGCATAGCGCTGTTTTTTTGAATGTCACGGCGTTAGAGTAGGTTGTGTGCCGACACAACGATGCAAATTGGCAGCTATCTTAGAACAAAAAGCCTAAAAAAAGCGACTCCCGTTTTTTGAGTACTGGTGTGTGAAGAGCTTCGGGAGACTCGATCGGTGACCAGCGAGCAGTGACCAGTTATCAGTTTGCCGATCGCCGATGTTGAAAAGATTAGTGGAGTAGAACAATAAAATTATAATACAGAGCTAGCTTAACTCAAGATAGGAGCGAATAGCTACTATTCGCTCCTACACAAACAGTTATGCTTCGATCGCGACGGGTTCTGCGACCTCGGAAGTTTTAGCAGGAGCTTTTTCTTTTGCGAGTTTGATGGTTAGATAGCGGATGACCTCATCGCTCAAGCGCATCGCTCTTTCGAGAGGGGCTACTTGGGTTCCATCTCCTTTATAGTTAACTTGGACGTAATATCCATCTTGATGTTTCGCGATGGGATATGCTAGTCGTCGTTTACCCCAGGTTTTGATCTGAAGATCTTCTGCCTTATTGTCGAGCAAAAAATCTCTATATTTATTAACTTCCTGTTGTACCTGCTCTTCCATCAAATCTGGACGCAGGATATAAATCATTTCATAATTGTGACTCATTCGATTTATTTCCCTATGGTCAATGTGGCTTCTTTGTCAATAGCTAGACAAAACCAGAGACTGTTTGCTATCTAGCATTAGATAAAGAAACAAGGCTTTACGATCGTACTATTTATTTGCATCGGATCGCCAGTCAATATTTTTTTGGTTCGCCTACCCCTATTTTCACAATCATGGCACAACGCTACGTTCGAGTTAAAACACAGCAAGGACAAACTTACTACGGCATACTCAATCTCAACCGAAGCGTTGAGATTCTCGACGCACCTCCCTGGTTGGGAGGACAGTCTAGCGATCTGACCGTAGAACCCGATAGTTACGAACTGCTTGCACCTTGCGCGCCTTCTAAAATCGTAGCGGTTGGCAAAAATTATCGAAATCATGCCGCCGAGATGGGAACGGAAGTTCCCGCAGAACCACTTTTGTTTCTCAAACCACCGACCACTATCATCGCAAACGGTCAATCGATTTATTATCCCAAGCAATCGCAGCGAGTCGATTATGAGGGAGAATTGGCTTTAATAATAGGCGATCGCACCAAAGATTGTACGATCGAACAAGCTGCTAGTAAAATTTGGGGGTATACCATCGCCAACGATGTTACCGCTCGCGACTTGCAAAAAAAAGACGGTCAGTGGACGAGAGCAAAAGGGTTCGATAGCTTCTGTCCGCTAGGGCCTTGGATCGTTCGCGAGTTAAGTTCGGGAGCGCAATTGCAAACTTTTTTAAACGACGCGATCGAACCGCAACAATCTGCTTCAATTAGCGATATGGTATTCTCCCCAGAGTTTTTAGTTTCTTATATTTCTCAAGTGATGACTTTACTTCCAGGCGATGTTATCCTCACCGGAACCCCAGCAGGAATCGGGCCGATGAAAGTAGGCGATCGCATTCGCATAGAAATTGAAGGAATCGGTTGCTTGGAAAATTTCGTAGCTGCTAAATAATTAGTCTGTTTGCTAATTAACGCACCTGCGAATAAGCTGCCTCAGAAATGACGGGAATTTCTGCATAAAGTCCCCTAATACACTGAACGATGGAAAAAACAGAAGAACATACCACAAATAGAAAAATGACGCTATTAAGCGTATTTATGAGATAAGCAGTAGCTCCGGTTAAATTTCCAGAAAATCCACCCAAAACAGCTTCTTGCGATAGCCCTAAGAGCGATAAAACTAAACTGCACAACCAGGCAAAAACTGCTAGCAATAGTGCCTGCATCGCATTGTAGCGAAGAAAATGTATCAATCGCGTATTTTGCGCGACTCCAGCAAATAACCCAATAAAAACTGCTAAAGCAACTATAGAAAATCCGCCACCAGGCCAATAGTAAATAGGTTGTAAAACTATCAAAGGCAGAAATGGCAAAGCTAGCGGTGAATATAAATCAAATAAATACGCTCCAAAAGGAAGAACTTCAAGTAAAGGCACCAGATAGGTTAAACAAGCGAATAATTTATCTTTACCTTTAGGCGAACCGCGCCAAACCATTATTTGCTCTCCTTGTGTTAGTGCTGCAAATTTAGAAGCTGACTAGAGCGCTAGTCAGAATTATCTATCATTATCTTAATGCAAGCAGAAAACCCACTGTGCGAACGAAGCCAGTAGCGCGGCGCAGCTTGCCATTGGCGTAGAGTAGTAATTTGCGAATACGCGATCGCATGAAAAGTTCCACCCCTACAAAAATTTTAGCTTTATTTTTGCTTAGCTACTTAAAGATCGCAATGATATTAGAAGCAGTCATTTTGAACATCAAATCTACCAGATTAAATTATTGCTTCTCAAAATCTTTCCATTGTTGATAGGGATATTTAGCTAAGTTGGAATTATAATATTTGCGATCGCCACTCACTTCTTTATCAATCCAATCTGGCAATTCAATCGTTCGATTGGCATCATCTAATTCTACTTCTGCCATAATTAATCCTTCATTCTCGCCTAAAAACTCATCGACTTCCCAAACTAAATCGTCTAATTGAATTTTGTGTCTAATTTTTTCAATTAAAGGACGATCGCACAGAGTATCTAACATAATTTGGGCATCTTCTATAGGAATTGGATACTCAAATTCACTTCTGGCAATCCCATCAGTTTTTCCTTTAATGGTTAAATAACCGCGATCGCCTGCGATTCTGACGCGAACTGTCGTGTTATTAACTGTAGTAATATATCCTTGACGATACACTTGACCGCTACCAAGCGATCGCCATTCATTACCTTTAACTAAAAATTTTCGTTCTATTTCAATTGCCATTTAATTATCTAAATAAAGATGAATGACTGAGATTAATTTGTGTAGCGCGATCGCAAATTAAAGCTCTAATTGGTATTGTTTTTCCATATAAATCGCCTTTGATACGAAGTTCTTCTTCTGAAAGTTCCACCTGATACCATTTCTCCATAACTATGCACTTTACGATCCTCCCAACCCTTAATGAGGGAGGCAAGGGGGGAGCGAATTTAGTGCAACTTCATAGAGATTTTGACGAGAAGAGTAACCAATATAACTAAAAAGACCAACAACAATAAGTAGAGCAACTATAGCGATCGCTTTGGCTAAATTTAAGATTTTATTCCTTAACTTGCGATGCTGGGGCGGCGGAACGATTGTTATAAAGACTCATCGTTTTAGCAATGCCTTCCTTGAGACTCATCTCTACAACCTTGAGACTAAGATCGAGTACTTCGCTGACGACTGCTGCTTCATCGGGCGCAAACTTTCCCAAAACGTGAGAAATCGTCTCTTTTTTGCCATCGGATTTCCCAATACCAAGGCGCAATCGGGGAAACTTTTCGGTTCCAAGGTGAGAAATTATCGATTTCATGCCGTTATGTCCTCCCGCAGAACCCGATAAACGCATCCGCAATTTTCCTAGTGACAAATCCATATCGTCATAGATAATTAATACGGATTCTGGAGAGAGTTTATACCAATCCGTAACAGCCCGAACTGCTTGTCCAGAACGATTCATGTATGTGAGGGGTTTAAGCAAGCGAACTTTATTGCCACTTCCCACAATTCCTTCTGTAAATAGCCCGTGAAAGCGACCGTTCGGGTTCCAGGACAACTGCCAAGTTCGTGCGAGGAGATCGACAACTTCAAAGCCGATATTGTGTCGCGTTTTGTCGTATTTTGCTTCTGGGTTGCCCAAACCAACAATTAATTCGGGAATGACGAGATTGGTAGTTTCTGATGACATAACAAATAGCTATTGGCTAATTAACTTGCCCGAATAGCGTTTCTAGATAGACGCGGGCGCAAGTAAAATAGCTTTGGGAATAAGGATCGCTTTGACTCTTTTCATTTTCTAACAAAAATAGCGAAAGTGCCGTGGCTAATACGCGATCGTGATCCCAATTTGGATGCTTCTCCAGATAGGTTTGTAGAGATTCGTGCAATTCTTCAGGAATTTCTGCAACAATGCTGACGGATATACTCATAGCTACCTCAGAAGATAAATCATAAAAACACTAGCCAACTTTTTTTGTTTTCCCAAAGTTAAGCCAGCCTCAAGTAAATTTATGGGTGTAGGCACTATTTTTTACTCAGATAGGGTGGGGTTGTCAATGCTACAAAACATTACGAAACTTTTTATAAAAGATCGAGCTTTACGAAGAATCAAAGGTTTTACTCGATTTTTTTTTACATTTCTTTACAGTAACTCAGTATTTCAAATTTAGCCAAATGACGATCGCGAATTCCCCACTGACTCGCTAACCCTTGATTTTGTCATCAAAGCCTGTGGAAAACTTGGGGTAAACTGTGGAAAAAGCCAAACTCCCTGTGGAAAAAGTGGGGAATTTCTTGGGGAAAAGACTCAAGAAAAATAAGAATTGCAAATTTTTAACAAGCTACACAAATTCGGCGATTTTATTACAATTCTTCTTAAAGAGATTCAATACATTGCTTCACCTTGTCGGTAAGAGACGGATTTTCTACGTGTGCGACTAATTTTTGAGCGTCCCAGTAGCACAGTAGTGCCAATCTTCTTCGTCGGGTTGTCGTATACAAATTGCCCATGTTGAGTAAAGTAGTGACTTCTCCAATGCGATCGCCCAGATCTCGATAAAGTGCGATCGCGTTTTTGTAAAACTGTATGGCTTTTCTGGAGTTAGTCAAAAGACTGTAGGCAAACCCGATATTATGAAGCGTTATAGCTTCCCCAGCGCGATCGCCAAGTTTCTGACGGGTTAATAACACTTGATGATAAAGCAACAGTGCTTGTTTCGGCTGTCCGAGATCGTTATAGGTAGAGGCAATATTGTTTAAGGTAGTCGCTTCTGCTAGCACGTTTTTGATGGCTCGTTGGATGCTCAAAGCTTCTTGGAAATACTCTAGCGCTTGCTCGAACTTTTTCAGGTTACTATAAGCAAATCCTATACCATTGAGTGTCGTTGCCTCGCCCGAATAATCTCCTAGTAAGCGACGCATCGCCAAAATTTGATGTTGCAGAATAAGCGCTCGTTTCGGTTCTCCCAATTTAGTGTAAATCAATGCCACATCATTGAGAGCAGATACTTCCCCTTGAGGATTCTGCAATTGTTGAAAAAGCAATACGGCTTCGTTAAGATACTCAAGAGCTTGCGAAAACTGTCCCAAACGGCTGTGAGTGGAACCTAAATTACTCAGCGCGATCGCTTGTGCCTGACGATTGCCAAGTTCTCTAGCGGCGGCTAGTGCCTCAACAAAAGAAGTTAGCGCTTCCTGAAGTTGCCAACAACTCAGATAAGCTAAACCCATATCATTGAGCGTGTAGCCTTCTAAAGCGCGATCGCAAATGGCTCTAGCTAAATGCAAATTTTCGGCAGTCAGATTGAGGTATTCTTGGAATAAGCCTTGCTTGTAGTAGCGATTGGCTTCATTACGACGATATTCCCATTCTTGGACTTGATTTAGAGATTGCGTCATCGGTTTTTGGTTAAACTAAAACGAATTGTTTCTGGTAACGCAGACTGTCAAAAGAAGGCAGAGGGACTGGGCATACAAGGTAGCGAGGTTTCCTCGCCACACAGCCCCTTCAGAGGGCTTTTATTGTTGTTTTTGGAAGAAGCTTGAACTCCTCCCTAAAACTCTTCCCCCTATTTGAAGGAGAGCTTAAATTATGATTAATTTTATTATTGTCTACCTTTAGGTACAGGACGTAAATACTAAGTTGTGCTTTACTGACAAAACAAGTTGGGGAATGGGGAATGGGGAAAGTCGAAAGTCGAAAGTCGAAAGTCGAAAGTATTGATGAAACTGGTCACTGATAACTGAAAAAGTGTCCTAGTATCCCGATCGCAAATGAGATGTCCTTAGAAATCAGCCTTTGAGTTGAGTGGCGATCGCTTAATCATATTGCTTAGGGACGACGATTTGCACTGGAGATCTTCATAAAATACCTGGACATCCTTGTTTAAGAGCTATAAATTTATGACTACGTTTGTTGACAAAATCGAGCAATCGAACAATAACCCCAGAGATCCTAGAAATCGCGAGGTAGTTTTCACCGCAGACAGTCCCTACAATGGAAATTTAGCAACGCCAATTAATTCTTCGCCTCTAGTAAAAACATTTATCAACAACTTGCCTGCCTATCGTCCCGGTTTAACCCCCCTTCGTCGAGGCTTGGAAGTAGGATTAGCACATGGTTACTGGTTAGTCGGGCCATTCTTCAAATTTAATCCGATGCGCTTTAGTGAATATGGTTCTCTAATCGCATTGCTGTCTACTGTCAGCCTTATTTTAATTTCCACCCTGGCTATTTCGCTTTATGCTGGAAGCAATCCTCCCGCACCGACAGCAACAATTACAACTCCTAATCCTCCTAAAGCTTTAGCCGATTCTGAAGGCTGGAACGAGTATGCAAGCGGCTTTTTCATTGGTGGTGTTGGAGGCGCGATCGTTGCTTATGCAATTTTGGCAAATGTTGATGTATTTGGAAATTTCTTGAATTTAGTCGGTCTTTAATAGTTAATAATTAAAAACAAAAAAGGTGCGCCATGGCGCACCTTTTTGATTAATGAATTTTATTTATATTTTAGTTTCCACCCATAGTTCCCGTCGTACTTCCAGAACGTGCATCTGGCTTATGTTGCCATTTGCCATCTTTTCCTTCTTCGTAGCTATTTTTAACAGAATTCCAAGCAACTTTAATAGCACCTTCTTCGCTTAGTCCATCTGAAGAAGCGCTATTAAAAGCCGCCATAAAGATTTGTTGAGCGCCTTGAGGAAGTTTTTCTTTTACTTCGTTTGGTAATTGTTCGAGAGTATCGTAAGGCATGATAGTTTTTTATCCAATTGCTAATAAATGTATTTAATAATCAGCTAATCAAAAGTTGTCTTAAAAAACATCATTCTTGAGTCATATCTCTTTGGTTGAGAGTCATTAAAAAAACAGTTTTGAAAAAAAATTGGCGAAGCTTAAACACTTGCTTAGAATATCCGCCTCCTCTCTAGTAATTAGATACAGATACCTGTTAAGCTGATGAGTTAGGCAATTATCAAAAATATTATGACCGAGGTGCAACCCAAACTCATCATTCATGGCGGTGCAGGTAGTTCTCTGAAAGGAAAAGGAGGACTAGAAGTAGTACGCCAGTCTCTTCATTCTGTTGTTAAAGAAATTTATGACTCGCTCTTGCAAGGAACGAGTGCAACTGATGCAGTCATACAAGGTTGCCAGTTACTCGAAGATGACCCCCGTTTTAATGCAGGAACGGGATCGGTTTTGCAATCGGACGGACAAATCCGCATGAGTGCATCTCTGATGGATGGGGCAGCACAGCGTTTTAGCGGCGTAATTAATGTTTCTCGCGTCAAAAATCCGATTCAACTCGCTCAAGCGCTGCAAAAAGAGTTCGATCGCATTCTCTCCGATTATGGTTCGACAGAACTATTGCGAGAACTTAAGTTTCCTATCTACGATCCGCTCACCGATTTGCGCTTGCAAGAATGGATTAAAGAACGAGAAGATAATTTTAGGAAAAAGATGGCAGGAGTCGTCGCCGAACAAGAGTTAGTTACCTCCACAGAAGCGCGACGGGGAACGATTGGGGTAGTCGTCCTCGATCGCCAAGGACGATTAGCCGTTGGAACTTCTACAGGCGGTAAGGGATTGGAAAGAATTGGGCGCGTTAGCGATTCTGCCATGCCTGCGGGGAATTATGCCAGCCAATATGCCGCAGTAAGCTGTACGGGAATTGGCGAAGATATTATCGATGAATGTTTGGCAGCGCGAATTGTAGTACGAGTAACCGATGGATTACCGCTCGGCGAAGCAATGGAACGATCGATGAAAGAATCGCGCGATCGCCATCGTGACTTGGGCGCGATCGCTTTGGATGCAACCGGCGCGATCGCCTGGGGAAAAACGAGCGAAGTGCTTTTAGCTGCCTATCACGATGGCAAAGCGATCGGCGATACGCTCGAATGGGAAGACAATGAGTTAATGGGGCATTTAAAATCCTGATTTCTAATAACTTTTCGATCTCTGCGCGGCGAGTGTCGGGGACGGCGCGAATGTTCGACCTGCGTCCCATTCGCTCATCTCACTAGTCCCTAAAACAGCCAGGAAACATTCTTTGGTAGACTAAATCAAATTAATGTGGGCGCGATTGCGCAAAGCGCAGTGGCAAAGCCGATCGCCAAATTATCCGGTCTTAACTTAGCGATTGTAGAATAGCGATGTTAAAAAGCTTGCAACCGATCGATAGAATTTCGTTGACTTTGATACTGATTTTTAGCCTCGCGATCGGCGGATTGGTTTGGGGAGGAACAGCTTGCGGGACGGATTGCTTTTTGAGAATGGGGCCTCGCGTCAGAGAATTTAGCTGGCAAAATAAAAAAGTTGGGGCGGAAGATAAAGCTTTTATTATGACCTTCGATCGCCCGATGGATCGAAAAGAAGTCGAAAAAAATATCGCGATCGCTCCTCCATTATCTGGAAAAATAAGCTGGGCGGGACGGCGGCTTGCTTATACTTTAGATACCCCCGCTCCCTATGGAGAAAGCTATGAAGTGACGCTAAAAGATGCTAGAGAGCATTTTCGGGGTAAAGCAGAAGCAGGACAAGTAATGCAACCGTTTAGCGGACAATTTCGCAGTCGCGATCGCGCTTTTGCTTACATAGGAACGCTAGGACACGAACAGGGGAGATTGATTATTAACAACTTGACCCAAAACAAAAAAGCGATCCTTACCCCTAGCGATTTGGTAGTCATGGACTTCAAATTTTATCCCGAAGGCGATCGCATTTTGTTTTCAGCCGCCCCAAAAAGTTTGGGCGATCGCGGATTGAGAGAACTGCAACTTTATCAAATTTCGACCCAATTGCCCGAAAATGCTTCAGATTCCCAAAAAGCCGAACTCGTTTTAGACAGCAAAGATTATCAAAATAACCAATTCGACCTCTCATCCGATGGAGAAACTATCGTCGTTCAACGAATCAATCGCAAAAATCCAGCAGACTTTGATTTGTGGATGGTTAGATCGGGAACCGAACCAAAACGGCTCAATACATCGGGAGGAGAATTTTTAATTGCACCTGACGGTCAAACCATTGCAGTCGCGCAAGGACAAGGAATCGGCATTCTTCCCTTAAAACCAGGCGCTGAAGCGATCGATTTTCTGCCCAAGTTTGGAAAAGTTCTAAGTTTTTCGCGGGATGGTTCGGCAGCGGCGATGGTCAATTTTAATATGGATAATGCTAAGCTGCGCTACACGCGATCGCTCTTTTACGTCAACAATCAAGGCGTACAAAAAGAACTTCTCGGCATTCAAGGTTCCATTCTCGATTGTCAGTTTAATGCTACAGATACTCATCTCTACTGTTTGTTAACGCAATTATTAGACGCAGAAGAGTATCAAGAAAAACCCTACTTTGCCAGCATCAACATCAAAACAGCTAAAGTTACCCCGCTTCTAGCTTTACCCGATTTTCGCGATGTTAAAGTGAGTTTAGCGCCCGATGACTTAGGAATTCTTTTCGATCAGATCGTGACGGACAATACTGTTAATTCAGCCGATCCTCTCACTACTAGTTCGGGAGAACCAATTCGCGAAAGTCGTCTTTGGTTACTCATTCCTCCCCCTGACGATTCGCCTAGCGGAACGAAACCGCAATTAGAAGAATTACCTTTACAGGGATTTCGTCCTCAATGGCAACCCTAAATCAGTTATCAGTGATTAGAGTTCAAAGTTCAACCGAGATCCAAAATTTAGGATTCAATATTCCTCAAAAGTCTCCCTTGTCCCCCTCGTCTCCAAGAGTCTCCCTGGTAACTGGTAACTGGTCACTCTCTAAAGTCTCCCTTGTCTTCCCTTCGGACTCTTGCCCTCTTCCCATCTGTAGCAGTATTTAAGAGAAACTCAGGTTAAAATTCATGTTTCAAGCCTCTCCATAACGAGAGTAGAGACGCGATATATCGCGTCTCTACTAATTTTTTCCTTGAACGATAGTGCGTCAGTCCCCACGCTCAGCGGCAGCGGCGTGGGGAACGTCCTTCAAGGGGGCGAGGCAACCTCGCCCCCCAGGACTCAGGAAAGCACGGTGATGTAACGAAGTGAAATCACCAACTAGAAGAATGGTTTTTCTTGAGACTTAATATACTCTTTAAGTTTATCAATTGGTGCGCCTCCAGTTGAGGCGACATAATAGGAATTCGACCAAAAAGCAACGCCGTCGTAAAATTTAGATACCTCAGTAGGAAAGTCTTTTTTCATAGTTCTTGCAGTCGCGCTTTTCAGTTATCAGTTAACAGTAATCAGTTATCAGTGCTACATTTAACTGATTACTGATAACTGACGACTGATAACTGAAATCGACATCTTACATCCGCTCCGATACATTAATAATAATATTTGGTCGATCAACATATGGCAACTAGGCGAGTAACGTTTAGACTTTATCCAACTAAAAAACAAGAAGAAAAACTCCACTATTGGAGGAAGCTTCACAAGCTTTTGTATAACGCTTGCCTCTATCAAAGAAAGGTAGAATACGAGCGTTA
>JALOOL010000096.1 GCA_025454425.1 Hydrococcus sp. Prado102
TCTCTATCTTAAAGGTTGTAATATGCCCAGGTACTTAATTTTCATCTTCAGCAAACACTCAGATAATTCTTGTTGAATTTTCATCTTTTATTGGTATACCGATCGCTATGTAGTCGATCGCATTTACTCATGTACTGGTATAGCCGTTTATTTCAATCGATTCGCCAAGTCGGACAGAAAATCGATCCGGCTTCTTTAGGAGTACGACTGACCGTTGGCGTAGCGACGGTATCTGCTTTGGGGTTGGCGGGTGTAGCTATTTGGATGAGTGTCGCTATGCAATCGATTTTAGTGGCTACCCACAAGCAAAATCTTGAATATATCGGCGATCGCTTTCCCCAAGATGTCAAAATTTATAGCGATATGATATCTATGGAAACTGGCATCCAAAAAGCTATCGATAATCTGACGACCGATAATACTTTATTGTGGGTTAAAAATGCTAGAGGTCAAATTATTGCCAAATCTTCGCCGATAAAAATTGGTAGTCGCGATCGCACTCTTTCTTTTCTTGTCAATGTACCTTATAACCCCGAATTGCAAAAAGTTAACGGACGCTATTGGTTGCTATGTAAGAATGCGTTAGCAGTCAAAGGAGTCGATCTCGGTCAAGTATATATCGCTCAGGATATCACGAGCGACCAAATCATGTTTTTGAGTTTGGTGAGAAATTTTCTGCTAGCTAGCCTTGTAGCCATTGGTTTAACGATCGGTGCGATCGCGTGGTATGTAAGGCGATCGCTTTATCCTCTCAAACAAATTAGCCAATTGACTGCTAATATTTCTGTTGCGCGTTTGGGAGAGGTGCAACTGCAACTCAAAAATCCTCCTACTGAAGTCAAAGAACTAGCACAAATGTTCGATCGAATGTTAGTTCGTCTCTCACAAGCTTGGGAAAAGCAGCGCCAGTTAATCGGCGATGTTTCTCACGAGTTGCGCACGCCGCTAACGGTGGTTTCTGGCTATCTCCAAAGTATCCTGCGCCGAGAGAATAATCTCACGCCATCCCAACGAGAAGCTTTAGAAATTGCAGCCTCTGAAGCCGCAAGGACAATTCAATTGTTGCAAGATTTGCTAGAACTAGAACGGGCGGATAGTGGCAGGATGTATTTCGATCTTCAAAGCGTCATTCTCAATGAGTTTATCGAAGAAGTGGTTAAGACGGCTAGAGAATGTAGCGATCGCCAGATTCAATTTAATTCTTTTCCCAATCTCATCGCCATTAAAGCCGATCCCAATCGCCTCAAACAAGTTTTACTCAATTTAATCGACAATGCTGTTAATTATTCGGAGCGCGACCCGATTATTATTACCACAAAACTACAACAAATGCAAGCTATTATTCAAATTAGCGATCGCGGCATTGGCATCCCTCTGACGCAACAAGCGCGTATCTTTGACCGTTTTTACCGAGTCGATGAAACTCGCAGTCGAACGACAGGAGGAACAGGATTGGGACTTTCTATCGTCAAGACTTTGGTAGAAGGAATGGGGGGTAATATTTCTGTTTATTCGCAAATGGGGAAAGGAAGTACGTTTACTGTAAGTTTTCCCCTATGGGGATCCCCCTCTTAACTTTCGCAATCGAGTGCGTTAGACTTAACGATAATCAATTTTACGATTAGTAATAAAGGCATGAAGCGACAATCTAATAGTACGACAGGAGATTTTGAACGCAAGAAGCTAGATGTCAATCTCCTAACTATTTTAGCGATTGCCTTGGTTATGACCCTGGCTATTTATCTAATAGTATTCCCTTTTAAAACGTCTTTTATTGGTATTTTATTGTACGACCGAGGTTACACTCAGCATTTAGCCATCTATTTTGCCTGTATTGTAGTCTCTTTAAATATCCTTAAATTCAATAAGTTACAAAAAGAATTTAGGGTACTCAAAAGATTTTGGATTCCCGATACGATTCTTTTTGACGATCCCGAAGCGAAAGAAATTATCAATCTCCAAAAAACACTTGCTAAGGAACCTTATTTAGTAGCAATTCGCTGTAGTCGCGTCATTGCTGCTTATATTCAATCTGCAAATCGAAAAAATGCCGCAGAATTAGCTTTAGATGATTCCTCTTTTTATATTAGTGCTTCGGAATCTTCTTATACATTTCCGCGCATTCTGATTTGGGCAATTCCTTTGTTAGGATTTATTGGAACCGTTTTTGGAATTAGCGAAGCGGTTAATGGCTTTTCTAATTTATTAGATAAAGTAGCAGATGTCGAACAAATTAAAGAAGGAATTGGAACGGTTACAACGGGTTTAGCGATCGCATTCGATACAACGCTACTCGCTTTATTACTCAGCGTCGCAGTGATGATTCCGTTAGTCTTAATCGAACGTTTTGAGACTCGATTGCTGTTAGGAATTGATATTTTTATTAACGACCAACTTTTACCGCGCCTCAGAGAAAGAGGAGGCGATTTCGACGAAAAAACTATCGATCGCGCTATCGATCGAGCCTTTAAGGAACATTTACCCAATAGTGAGGCTTTAATCGAACCCGCTCGCGTATACGCAGAGAAAGCTGCCGCAAGTTTAGCACAAAATTTTGTCGCTCAAGTGAGTAAGCTTCAAGAGGTAAGTCATAAACTTATCGAACAAATAGGACAAGTTAACGAACTCGCGATCGTAGATCGACAATCCTATACTAATGCCTTAGAAAAACAGCAAGCCACCAATCAAAATTTTATTGCAGAAATTCATGGCATTATCGATGTCGTAAATACAAAGCATTCTGACTCATTAGCAAAACAGCACGAAACTCATCAAAATTTAATTGCAGAGGTTCGGGAAATTTTTAATTCAGTTCAAACGACTAATTTAGAATCCTTAGATAAACAAAAACAAACCCATCAAAATTTAATTGCAGAAATTCGCGGACTGATAGAAACAGTCAAAGTAACTCACCTCAATATTTCTAAAGGTTTTGTCGATCGAACCCAACAAATTAGCCAGCAACTCGATCGCGCTTCAACTATCTTAGAAAGTCGCATCGCTTCT
This sequence comes from Hydrococcus sp. Prado102, assembly GCA_025454425.1. Taxonomy (GTDB): domain Bacteria; phylum Cyanobacteriota; class Cyanobacteriia; order Cyanobacteriales; family Microcystaceae; genus Hydrococcus. Next base: position 3,007 of record JALOOL010000096.1, read on the forward strand.
CTAGAACAAGCAACCGTTCAGATAACAGAAATTGCTAAACTACAACAAAGTATAGAAGAGGTTTTATCATCCCTCGAAAATACTCAACTGCTCAATCAATCTCTTTTAGAAGTTAAAGAAAGTTTAATGCAGCTTAAACCCGCACTAGAAAAAATGAGTAAACCTCGAATGATTACATTTGTAGATTCAGATGAAGGAGATTTGTAAATTTAATGCGCAGGCGTTCTTCTTCTCGACCTTTAATCGAAATCGAATTATTTCCCTTTTTATCCATTCTTGCTTGCACGATAGGAACGTTAATTTTATTAATAATCGTGATGACTACGCAGTTATTTGACAGTCAACGAGAAGTAACGATTTTAGCGAAAACCGAAAATAACGAAGAAGGAAAAAATAGAAGTAAAACGCCTCGATATATTGAATGTCGAAACGATGGCATTATTATTCATCCTAGTCAAGAATTCGTTACGAAAAATGATATCGAAAGCTCAAACTCTGCTTTAAAAAAACTATTAAATGAAGTCAAACAAAACAGTGACAAAGAATATTTAATTGTTGCTATCCGACCCGATGGAATTGAAGTGTTTAAAAAAATAAGAGATTTAATCGAACAAAAAGGAATTGATATTGGTTACGAACCAATCGATAAAGATTGGACGCTTAAAATAGAAACTCCTGAAGCATCTAAAAATCTAAGTCGTTAATTTTTAAAATATGCCTCGCCGAAAATTTAGAAAATCCACCGTTCCCACCCAAAATTTAGATTCCTTTTTAGATATTCTGACCAATACCGTTGGAGTATTAATGTTTATTAGCTTGTTTATTGCTTTGATTTCAGTTCAAGCTAGTACCTTAATTAGAACTCCTTTAGCTTCTAAAACTTATAAAAAACCTCAGTTTTTTGAGGTGCGAGGAAATAAAGTAATCTATGTCGATGATTCCAGTATCGATCGCCAGTTAGCTATTTTAATGACTTCTTTACCAACTTGCGATCGCCCTAGCGTTCCTCAAAATGTAGATATTTATCTTTATCAAATCTATCTCGACCAAGTACAAGAATATGAAACTTGTACGAATTTAACCCTAGAAAAGTTGAAAAAGTTTCAAGTAGAAACTAAAAACTATACCGTGCGATTTGTCGATTTAGATGCGATTATCTACGAACCTAGAACATCGAATACTGGAGAATCAATTAAAGAAATATCGCAAGCAACCTCGGAATATCGAACGGTTTTAAATAAGCTAAATCCTCAGAAAGAATATTTAGCTTTTATTGTTAGACAAGATAGTTTTTCAGCTTTTCGCGCAGCTAGACAGTTAGCTTGGAATGCAGGTTTTGATGTTGGTTGGGAACCGCAAACAAAAGATACTCCTATTGTCTTTGGTTCGGGAGGTAGGGCTGTGGGAGTACAGTAAATGGAGGGAAAAGGGGAATGGGGAATGGGGAAGTCGAAAGTCGTTGGCGTAGCCCGTCCTTTGGACGTAAGTCGAAAGTCGAAAGTCGAAAGTCGAAAGTCGAAAGTCGGAAGTCGTAGAGACGCGATATATCGCCTAATAACGGAACAAGAAAGGACATTTACTTTGAACGAAAGAACTCTAATCGCTGATAACTGAAAAGCGTGACAGCTTAACAATGATTGTTATAAAAAATCTCAGAATAAAAATTATTATTTTTTATACCTACAAACAGGTTTTATATTTAATCGCGATCGCAACGCTTATCTTTTTTCTTTATCGCGTCCTGGGATTTCATTTTTTAGTCATTCCCTTCGTCCCTTTAGGAGTATTAGGGACGGCTTTGGCAATTTTTCTCGCTTGTTCATCTGGATTTTTAATACGTTATTACCCTTTAGTTTTGTCGAGGAACTCGGCGCTTTAACAATTCCTTTTTCTACGTTAATTTCTTTTGTATTTACAGTTTGAGATTAGGGGTTATGGAAAAGACGGAATATTAGTTTCGTTTTTACTTATATATCATAATTTTGATTTTTTAAAATAAAGTTATTGTTAAAATTGAGCAAAAAATTGCGATCGCGCTAACGTTTTGGAGTTAATGAATAGTCTTATTCATCTCATAAAATTTACTGGCTCTCAAAATTTTTATAAAGTTCATTCCATTTACATTTTTTATTAAATGAATTGGTTAAATACACTACTAAAAACTAACGATTGATTTTATAAACTAATCGACTAAAATATTTAAATATTTCGGCTTTTCATTAGTTTTGGCTGAAAATTTAGCGATCGCAACCAAACATTGCATCTTTCTTCGTATGACTAGATCTTTTAAACACTGTTCTTTGCTAGCATCTTCAGCTTTAATGCTAGGATTGTTCCCGCTCGAAGCCCAAGCCTTTACTTTTAAACTCGAAGAAGCCACCATTGCTGACGTGCAATCGGCATACGAAGCCGGAATGCTCACCAGCAGACAACTCACACAAATGTATCTCGATCGCATTGCCACTGACGACCAAAGGCGATCCAACTTAAACTCAATAGCATTCCTCAATCCCAACGCGCTACAAGAGGCACAAAGACTCGATAGATTGCGATCGCAAGGAACCATTCTCGGCCCTTTACACGGCATTCCAGTAGTCGTCAAAGACTCCTTCAATGTAAAAGGATTGCCAACCACCAACGGCGTTGGCGCTTTTAGAGATCTCATTGCGCAAGAAGATGCCTTCTCAGTCACCAAGCTTCGGGAAGCAGGAGCGATTATTTTAGGCAAAGCCAACATGAGTACCTGGGCCTTTTCTTTTGATGGCATTAGCGAATCCTACGGGCCAGTCATCAATCCCTACGCGCCAGACCGCACCCCTGGCGGCTCTAGTAGCGGCTCGGCAGTTGCAGTAGCCGCTAACTTTGCTATGTTAGCGATGGGAGGAGAAACAGGCGGTTCCATTCGCGTACCGAGTACTCATAACGCCTTAGTTGGAATTAAACCTACTGCTGGACTCATCTCCGTAGATGGGACTTGGCCCCTCGTCACCGAGCGAGACGTTATCGGGCCGATGGCAAAAACCGTCTCAGATACCGCTATTGCAATGGATGCGCTCGCTCGCTTCGACCCAAATAATATTTGGAATCCTTATATTCCTAACCTAGAAGCAATTCGCCCCGATTCTTACACCGATTCTCTCGATGATACTTCGCTAAAAGGCAAAGTACTGGGTTTGCCTCGACCCTACATAGGCAAAGGCGACCCCGACAAAGGGCCGAGTTTTCCTGTAGATCCCCAAGTCGATGCGGCATTCGAGCAGGCAAAACGGGTTTTACAAGCGCAAGGAGCAACACTAGTCGAGGTCGATATTCCCGTGTATGAAACCGCTTTTGTCGATGACCTTCCAGAAGCTTATACTTCCACTTTCTCCGAGCGTAATTTGCAGGCGCGAGCTTACTATTACGAACAGCTTATAAAAGGATATGATAGCGATCGCATCCAATCTTTTGTCGATCTACTCGACATTCTTTCTCAAGATTACGTCTACTACGATTACGTCCAAGAAATTGCTGATACGATTTCTAGCGGACAAGCAAAACCGTGGAGCGACCTTCCAGCCATAGCAGCGGCGCTAGAGGCAATCGAGCAACTGCAAACCCAACAATACGAAGACTTTATGGCAGACAATAACATTGATGCCTTTGTCTTTCCCACTTTGAACTATCTTGCCCCGCCGCAGGGGCCAGAAGGCGATGAAGTTTATGCTATTTATGGCGGTCTACCAGCGAGATTAGAAGCCAATATTCTCGCAGTACCAGCTATAACCGTCCCGATGGGATACTCAAAAGAAGGAATCCCGATGTCGCTAGAATTTATGGGCAACTACTTTGGCGAAGCAGAAATCATCGGTTATGCCTACGATTACGAACAGGCAACTCGATTTCGTCGTCCTCCAGGACTGCCGATACCCGAACCTGCTTCAGCGCCTACATTCATTTTAATGGGTTTGGGCGCTTTGACGTTAAAGTTAAAAACTTGCGATCGCAACAACGGATTTTAAATTGCATTGAAACATCTCATTTTCTTTCTTTTTCTTCTCTATGCCTGGAGCGCGAGATAAAAATGTTGTATTTTTGGGATTTAATCCCTTTTTTGACCGCTCTCGAAACGCATAATTATTCGCATTGCATTACTTTAGTAGAGTTTAATCGCGATCGCCGCGCGATTGCACAATTGGATAATCAACCTTCTCAAATCGTTCTTTCTTTCCAAACGAAAAGCTATACCATCAAGATTTATCGCCAAGACAATCGCTTGCTGATGGATGTTTACAATAAAAAAATCTCCGATTCGATCTTGAATGGCGCTCTTGTGGAAACTGCTAGCTCCCCCGATGGGACTGCTTATTGGCATAAAGACAAAGGAAAGTTTATTTTTCGCGTCTACCAAAGAACAGACGGACATAAATGGATAACTATCAATCCCTACGGTCAAGCGTTTGATGAAATTTGGGAAGGCGAGATGCAGTCATTTAAATAAGCAATTTTATTTTTTTTAGGTTAGAAATGAGTGCGATCGCAATAACACTAGAACCTTCGACTTTCGACTTTCGACTTCCGACTTTTGATAACTGGTCACTGATTATGCGTTGCTTCCTAAGACGAATAAACTCAAAAGCGTTCCACTATTCCAAAGACAGTGAAGCAACATAGAAGAAAGAAGATTGCGCGATCGCGTATAAACTACTCCTAAGATAATCCCTAATGTTGCCAGGGGTAAAACTTCCGATAAGTTGAGATGTGCTAAGGCAAAAATCAGACTACTAATAACAATTGCTCCCCACACAGGTACATAACGAGTCAAAGAAGGCAATAAAAACCCACGAAAGATAATCTCTTCAAAAAATGGGGCGGCGATTGAAGCAGTAAAGAAAAAGATTGCCAACACTACTGAATCTTGCGATTCTAGGGCAAGAAAAAGAAGCGGATTGCTTCCGCCTTGTCCCTGCCAAAATATTTGGTTGACCAGAGAAACGATAAAAACTAAGGGTAATGCCACAAAATACCCTCCTATTCCCCACAACATCCAATTACTCAACCATTGAAAGCGAAACCAATCTTTAGGGAGTGGGAAAAAAGGTTTAATTGAAAAATACAATACTAATAATCCAGACGCAGCCATTAATATATAGCTCACTAAGACATAAACTGCTTTTCCTCGCAAACTCAAACCATTAGAATTTACTCCCGAAAACTGGAAAATTAAAGGAAGAACGATTTGACCGATAAAGAAAAAACCTACTACCAGAACTTGTAAAATCGTTTCTCCACCCCAAGGAGTTTCCCAGGAGAGATTGTTAATCGAAGCCAAAAGAGATTCTTTCTTTTTCATCAGTAATTGCACGATGAAAAAGATTAGTAAACTAAATCCAATTATTCCTCCCAATATGGGTAAGCCATTAATTAAAACTAATTTGACTAAAACTTGCTTGGCGATTTCTTGTTCTTGATTTTGTAGAAGTGAAATATCGTTTTGACGATTGTCTAGTTGATAGAGTTTTTCTAATGCTTTATAACGAAACCATCCTTTAAGATGTTGGTTAATAACTGTTTCTGACTCAGCTAATATTTTTGGGGGTTGACTCCATAATCCTCTTAATATCGTTGCAGTTTGTGCGGTAACATCAGTCTTAGCTACTCCTTCGGATTGAGCAATAACATCGTTCCACAGCGTTAATGCTTCATCGGTTTTTCCCCGTTGAGCTTCTAAAATTCCTAAGTTAATATCTAGTGCATTAATCAACTGTTTTGTTTGGTCTATTTCTTGTTGTATTTGCTCGGATTTTGCAGGGGGTAAAGCTTGTTTTTGGGAATTTTCAATATTGTTTTGAGCGGCTTTTTTTACTTCTTGATATTGTTCTTTGGCATTATCATAAGGTTCGTCTCCCAATAGAAACTTGAGAGAATCATCATTCTGTTGAACGAGCGCATCTAACTTAATTTCTGAAGCATGAAGCGTTAAATTTGTCAAATATATTTGTAGATTTGCCTGTACCTGCGGTTCGTTCAAACTGGCTAATAATGACAAGATAACGGGAAAAAGCGCGATAAAAGAGAGTATAAATAAAATAATTCGCTTGATAGTCATTTCGATTTTGGATGAAAGGATTTTGTGAGGCAGTTTGAGTCTTGGACGGCAGTTGCTCCACTTGGGGAGACCCCAAGACCGCACTGCCTCCGTTTCCCATCGAGTCGAAACTGCCGAACCCGAAGGGGATTTTCGATTTTCCCGACGGATGAATCCGAAGGCAACTGACCAAAGTTCTCTCGGTCATCTATCCTTAAAGAATGAGCGAACGCATTAATAAGCCGCTAATTCGCTTGAGAATAAGGTTGAGAAACCAGTAGCGTAAATCCTTCTGCCGTACCGAGAGAGAGACTATTAGGCAACTGTAACGTTTCTAATGCAGCTTTATCTAAAAGTAAATAAGCCTTTTTAGATTCTAACTGTTGCAAGCTAGTTAGGTCTTTGGCAGTCACTCTGCGATCGCTATAAAAATCTAAACTCGGACGTTCGTAAGCAAATGATGTATAAATTTCTGTCTTGGGAGGGACGTGAGTTTGGATGAGATTCGCTACGGGTTGGACGGGAAAGGTTTCATTTAACTCCCAAACCCAAGATTGAGAAGTTACAAATAAAAGCAGCGTTATATAAAATCCAACAAATAAAACTGGGATAAAATTGCGATCGCTATTTTGAACCTTCCACGCCGTTAAAACCATTGTCATCATCAAAGCTAAAGACATGACGATTAAAACTGGTTGAGGATCTGCCAAGATAAAATAAATACAACCGCCTAAAGTTGCGATCGCTAAGAAGATAAAAAAGCCAAACAAAAATTTGGAGTATTTCTTATCATTTTGCCAAAGCTTTTCCAAGTATACGCCGACAGCCAGAGCAAAAAATGGATAAATCGGCATAATATACCAAGGAAGCTTAGTTCCCATAATAGAAATCGTTCCCATATAAATAATGGAAGCAGTGAGAACTAATACACCCCAACTCCGATCTCGTTGTTGCCATGCAAGAGATAACCCTCCTGGTAAAAAGATTAACCAAGGAACCGTATATTTAACTAATTCAATAAAGTAATACCAAATTTCTCTTTTATGACCGTCTAATGAAGTCGATAAACGGTCAAAACTTTGAGATTGAAAATGAACTTCTATAAATACATTTCCATATTGTTGTATTTGAGCGAGATACCAAGCGACAACAGGAAGGAAACCTAAGAAACCTCCTAACCAAAGATAGGGATTCAACAATAATTTTGCTTGCTTATTAACTAAAATAAAAACAATTACGATCGCGCCTAATACAAGAACCAGAACGCCTTTTGTCAATGCGATCGCGCCCATTCCAATACCAAAACCAATTGCCCATTTGCTCTCTTGACGTGCCTTTAATAAAGACCATAAAGAAAGAATCAAAAATGTATTAATTGCCCCATCTAACATCGCCAAACGTCCATGACGAACGATAGGTAAAAGCGTTAAATAAACCAAAGCACTAAAAATAGCAGGGAGACGATTAAAAAAAACTTCTCGTCCCAATAAATATAACAATGGAACGCCACAAGCCGTTAGAAAAGCACCAGGAAAGCGAGTAGTAAATTCATTAATTTTACCCCAATGATAGCTAATCGCAATTAACCACATCATCAAAGGAGGTTTAAATAAAAAAGGTTCGTCTAAATAAGTCGGATAAATCCAATTACCCGTGCGAAACATATCTCTAGCGACAACCCCATAATATCCTTCGTCCCAATCGCGTAGTGGTAGATTTCCCAAAGCAATCAACCAGAGAAACAACGCAGCAATTGATAAACCTAAAAGCAAAGATAATTCTGAACTAAAAATTTTATAAAACTTACGTAGAGACATAAATATTACTGTGTATTATGCGAACAAATAACTCGTAGGGGCAAACGGCAGTACTCCTAACGGAGGGCTACGCCAACGCCCCTACAATTTCTAATTAGAAGAATTTAACCAGACTTGAAATCGGACACAAACATTTCCAACGTATAGTGACGTAAATTGAATCCCAAACTCTGCCAAAAATCCATTGCAGTTTTATTTTCGGGTAAAACATTAAGTTCGACACTGCTAGCGTTTTGTTGGCGTATCTCTTCGAGAACAAAACGCGCTAACTGACTTCCATATCCATATCGCCGTTGAGAAGGCACAATATAAAAATCAAAAACCATCGCATATTTTTGACTAGAGCCAGGGAAACATGGCATTATCTTAAAATCCACAAAACCGATCGCATTATCCTCAACAAAAGCTAACCACAAACAACGTTGCCCTGCTAAAGCTTGAGTATAAATATTAGAAATCCATTCAGTAGGAAATTGCGATCGCGCTGGATGCAATTCTTTTAAATAACTTGCATATAATTGTTCAAGAGTAATGCGATCGCTAGAATTGATAGAACGAACATCAATATTCATTGCCTAAAACCTGTCCCGCATTCTATCTCCTCTCCCCATCTCTCCATAGAACCTGCCTCAAATTCTATCTCCTCTCTCCATCTCTCTGCGCCTCTGCGCCTCTGCGTGAAATAAAATCCCTTTATTCTTCCTCTAAAACCCCTTCCAACTCCCGACGAAACACCTCCCACCCCGACAACGCATCTGCATCGGAAACAACCCCGCGTTGCATCAGAACGATTCCATCTTGATAACCTACTATCCCATAACTATCTTGCCCCAACAACTCATCGATCGCGGGGACTATTTTCTGTAACCGTTCTTTATCATCCGCAAACGCCACTTGATACTGCTTCAACTGTGCCAGATCGAGTAATATATAATTGACATAAATCTTTTCCCTCGCATCATTAATCAACTCTATATGAGGAAACCGTAGCATTTCCCGACGACTCGAAAGATGTGCGACGATGTGACCCGTAGCAGAAACGCTAACATCGCCAGGAATCTTTGCCATATAAGCATTAATAACTTTAGCGCGTTCCCACTGCTGCAAAGGCGAAGCATAAACCCAAGGATTAACCGAATCGGGAATAATAAAAGACAATGCGCGATTGGGATTAGAAGTCAGGGTAAAAAAGATCGATACGCCGATACAAATAACCCAAAAACGGCGCAATCGTGCCTTCCATGCGCCAGGATGATGCGACCACCAAAGAATCGTGCCATAAAACAACCCTGGAACGATTGCCAACACGTAGCGCATACTCAGAGACAACATCCAAGCATCATTGCGAAGCACGAGTGCTAACAAAGGAAACGCCATTAACATCCAGCTTGCACCAGAAATCGCCGAGACAAATGCCAGGGGTAAAAAAAGACCGACCAAATAGCTAAATGTCTGCGAAAAAGGACTAATTATCTCAACAATCAACTTAAAAGGATTGCTAATCATCCCCCAGAGAACTTCTAAACTAGAAGTCTTTTCCCCTTCCACAAAATGACCGAACTCTTCAATCAAAAACCGCTTAGATACGTCATGAGAAAACAGAGGCATCACCTTACTCGTGACGAGCAAACAATAACTAAAACTGAGGACGCAAACTGCCAAACCCAACCAAGGATTGCGCCTGCTCAAAAGCAAATAAACGCCTATACTAAAAAGTAGGATGCCCGAATCTTCCCTTACGGCGAGAATCAAGATTTCTAGTATCCAAAACCACCACCAAGAACGCTTTTCTAGAGCCAAAAACAGACCAAACGCAAACAGAGGTAACTGGCAGAGGTCTTGAAAATTGCCCAACGTCGGACCGATAAGCGTCTTAGAACCATAAAAACTAATCGTAATGAGCGTAGCTAGCTTAGGTTCGAGACGCTGACGGGCTAAGATATACAAAACAATTCCCGCCGCCGTTATCAAACTAACATTTAAGACGTAGAGAGTAACCGCGCGGGGAAAAATCGCATAAATCGGCAACCATAACAGTAACGCTGGCGTAAAATGTTGCCCCAAACGATGGTAAGAAACATCTGGTATCGGTTCGGAAATCGATAAACTCGACGAAAGAGAACCCTGAAAAAACCTGCCGTGAATGCCATTCCAAAAGACCTGATTAAAAATCCCTTGGTCGAAAGAAGTCTGAGAAGAATAATAACCATAATAGCGACACAAAACGATCGCCAACTCAACTACAAAAAATATAACCGCCGCAATCGCAACCCCGCGACTAATCGTAAACCCTTTCCCAAACTTTACCGACTTAAAATTCATTCTAAACCTCTCCCCAACTCTCCGCGCCTCTGCGCGACGGCACTCAATGGGGCGAAGTAATTCGCCCCCCGTACCTCCTCTGCGTGAGATAAAACCCCCTCCAACTCCCGACGAAACATCTTCCAATCCGACAAAGCAACCGAATCCGAAACAACCTCGCGCTGCATAAAAATAATCCCATCTCGAAACGCGATCGCGCCATAACGATTTTGTTCTAAAATGCGATCGATAACGGGTACTATTTCCTGTAACTTCTCTCTGTCATCCCCAAACGCCACTTGATATTGCTGTAACTGTCGTACATCAGCAATGACGTAATCAACGCTAATAGTTTCTCCCGCATCGTCAATCAACTCCAACCCAGGAAACCCTAACATTTCCCGACGATTAGAAAGATGGGGAACGATGTGAGTCGTAGCAGAAACGCTAGCATCGCCAGGAATCTTTGCCAAAAATGAATGAATAATCCTCGCATGACCCCACTGTTGCAAAGGCGAAGCATATACCCAAGGATTAACCGAGTCGGGAATCGCAAAAGATAATGCACGATGGGGGTTAGAAGTCAAGGTAAAAAATATCGATGCAGCGATGCAAAACGCCCAAAAACGCCGAAAACCGAGCTTAAATGCCCCTGGATGATACGACCACCAGAGAATAACCCCATAAAATAGCCCTGGCACGATTGTCAGGGCAAAACGCATATTCATAGACAGCGCCCAATAATCGTTGCGCAGAAATAACGTTAGTAAAGGCGCAGCAACCAACATCCCAGTAGCGGGAGACAGCAAAGGAACGAAGGCGAGAGAAAAAACATGATTGAAAATATACTGAATCGTCCTAGAAAAAGGCGTAAAAATCTCTAATATGAGTTGCCAAGGTTGACTTATCATCGCCCAGAGGATTTCTAAACCAGACGTTTTTTCCCCTTCCACAAAATGACCGAACTGTTCGACTAAAAACCGTTTGGGCACGTCATAGGAAAATAAAGGCATCACTTTGCTAGTAATGACGATGGCATAGCTAAAACTGAGGATACAAATAACTAAACCCATCCAAGGATAACGCCTGCTGGCAATGAGATAGAATCCGATACTAAAAAGCAGAATACCTGCATCCTCTCGTACTGCCAGAATTAAAACAGCTAATCCCCAAAACAATCCCCAAGAACGCTTTTCTAAAGCTAGCAACAACCCAAACACAAATAAAGGTAACTGACAAAGGTCTTGAAAATTTCCTAACGTCGGCCCGATTACTGCTTTAGTTCCATAAAAGCTCATCATAATCAATGCAGCTAGCTTGGGTTCGAGACGCTGACGAGCTAAGATGTACAAAACGATTCCCGCTGCCGTTATTAAAGTAACGTTCAAAGCTAGAAGTGTTGCTGCTGAGGGGAAAATTGCATAAATTGGCAACCATAAAAGCAACGCTGGCGTGAAATGTTGCCCCAAGCGATGATAGGAAACTTCTGGAATTGGTTCGGAAATTGAAAGACTCGACGAAAGAGAACTTTGAAAAAATCTGCCGTGAATGCCATTCCAGAAAACCTGATTAAAAATGCCTTGGTCGAAGGAAGTATAAGAAGGATAAAAACTAAAATGTCGATGCCAAACAAGAATTAACTCGACCAAGAAGAATGTTGCAGCAGCAGCTAATACGATTCGATTAATTTTAATATCTTTGAGCGTTTTAAGCATTTCACTAGGATACGGGTTGAAAAGGCAAATAATATCCGCCTACTTAGCACGGTACAGCTATACATAAAGAAATCTGTTTGTTGGGTTTCGTTCCTCAACCCAACCTACGAGAAGTCAATGAGTTCAGGAGTTTTGTTATCCAACTATGTCTGCCCATTCAACAGTTAAAGTATATCTATATTTGTTTCCCGTTCCCTATTCTCCTTGTCCCCTTGTCCTCCTTGTCTCCCGTGTCTTCCTTATCTTCAAAAGTCCTCCGAAGGTCGCTTCCCGTTCCCTCAAACCGAACTGTTACATATAACGAGTTAGCTGGACGCGATAACGTTGCTTTTTGGTTATGTCAACCTCGTTCACTTCCAAACGTCCTTTCCCTCGCACAGAAATTAAATCGCCCTTTTTAACCGCATAACTCGCTTGCGTTACTTCCCTCCAATTTACTCTCACATCTCCAGACGCGATCGCATCTGTCATTTTACTACGCGACATCCCAAATCCCGCCGACGCGATCGCATCTAAACGAGTAGACGCTTCCACCGTCGTTATTTCCTTCTTCTGCGGCGGACGTACCCGAATTTCATTCAAATCGATACGTTGCGTTTTTACAGGAACCGAACGCACTTGCACCAATGAAGCTTCCAAAAATTCCACCATTTCTGGCACGACGATAACTTGCGCCCCTCTTTCTCCGAGTACGATAATATCGCCTACCTTCTCGCGCACAATTCCACTGCCTAAAATCGCCCCCAAAAAATCGCGATGATTGGCGGGGTCAAACAAGAAATTTCCTGCAATATCCAAAGCTGCAACTTCAATTTGACTCGCATCGATTCCCACCTCAGACCTCGCCATCCCGACTCGCTGGCGTTCTGCTTGTGGATATCCGCCAAATGCACAGAATTCGATTTCTGTCAAGCGTCCAAAAATCTGTTGAACTTGCACCAAAACGGGAGGCGACAGAAAATCAGTTAAAGCCACTTCCCAAGTCTTCAGCGCTTGTTCGGCTTTATCGATAATACGAGCAATTTCGTCTCGATCTTCGATTCCTTTTAATAATTCTTCTCTAGGAAGCATCTATATCAGTTATCAGTAATCAGTAAACAGTTATCAGTGAAATTATGTAATGATGAATTATGAAAATTAGGAATCTGGTTGGGCGGGTTTTGAGACAAAGTTTTTCTTTTAATTTCGAGCTTATCCCTAAACCCGCCCCTACACCCCTACAATTTTGAACTTTGAACTTTGAACTTTGAACTTTGAACTAAAATTCACTCTTCCTTATATCCTTGCAGCCTTTCTGGTTCAAATTGGCGCAAAATGGTTGTAGCTTGATTTTTGATGGATTCGGAACCTTGAACCACGAGGAGATATTTTCCTGCATTGAGACGATTGCGATAAGGAAGGGCATCGCCACTTCCGAGTGATAAACCCGCACCCCCACCGACAAAAAAACTGCCCATTGCGCCACCTATCGCGCCTGCTAATCCGCCTAGAATATGATTGCCTGGATTGCCTGCCCAATCAAACGTATCTAAACCCGTAATGAGGTTAAACGTATAACCTGCCACAAAACCGAAAGGAACTAGCCAATATGCCATTAATATCGCCCGTTTTTTTGCCTGTTCGTTAGGATCGAGCAAGCCAAATTCGTCAGCGGTTTTGTAGCCTTTACCCAGAATTGTCAACTGACTGATGGAAATGCCAGCTTTTTCTAGGGCTGTATAAGCAGCTTCTGCTTTAATGCGATCTGATAATACGGCAATCAGATAGTTCATTGTTTTAAAACTCAATAAAAACAGTTTTATTTTTCAGCGTAACAGGCAGAGGACGATTTAGGGAAATGGCGATCGCACTTATCAGAAGTCGAAAGTCGAAAGTCGTTGGCGAAGCCCGTCCCTTGGACGTAAGTCGAAAGTCGAAAGTCGGAAGTTGAAAATAATTATTCTTTCCTACTCCCGATTCCCCATTCCCTTGACCAGTTATCAGAAGTCGAAAGTCCTTTGTAAATATCTACAACAATTTCCATATCGATGCGTTCTTCTCGTTCTTCATCTCGTTTAAATTCAGCCATCATTTCTCATTACGCCTTTCTCACAACGATTGTAAAACAAGCGATCGCGCTGACCGAACCCTGTAACAAAAAAAATTTTTTCTTTTTCTCCTGCCAAGCTGCATAAAAAATCCAAGTCAACGGTACTAACAGACAGAAGGGTAAAACAACTGCAATAACAACCCTTTTAACAGTTCAACTCAATTAGAAATTTTTTCAGGAGTAAAGTGATATGGCTGGAGTACAAGGCGAAAAAATTATTGGCGACAATGGCAACGATACACTGATTGGCGGCAATGGAGACGATACTTTATTGGGAAATGGCGGTAACGACCTAATTATAGGTGCAAAAGGCAACGATACAATGATTGGCGGCTTGGGCAACGATATCCTCGTCTGGAATGATGGCGACGGAAGCGATCGCATGAGCGGCGGGCCTGGTTACGATATTATTGGCGTAAATGGTTCGGTTGCTAAAGGCGACGAATTTACCCTCAAGCAACAAGGCGATTTAGCTATCTTCGATCGCGTCAATCTAGGTAAGTTTACCCTCACTGTCGATACATCCGAAAGGTTTGATGTAAGAGGTTTGGGCGGCGACGACAAATTTAGTGTCTAGGACTTATCCAATACCGATGTCAAGTTAGTCAAATTTGCTGGCGGCAACGGT
>JALOOL010000407.1 GCA_025454425.1 Hydrococcus sp. Prado102
GAGCAAATATCCAATAGCGTCCCCACAATTCTCGTCGGAAAGGATGACAATTTTCCAGCACGACTTTACCTTGAGTCGCTTTGCGGATGTGAGCGATAACGTGAGTCGAACGAATGGGATAGGTTCGTACTAACTCAGCAACTGGAGATGCGATCGAAGGTTTAGAATCGACAAGGATTCGACATCCTTTTCCTTCAAAAAAGGCAATCCCCCAACCGTCGCGATGATCTCCGGTTTTTCCGCCTCGCGTTGCGAAACCTTCAAAGGAAAAGCAGATGTCCGTCGGAACGTTACAGTTCATTCCTAGTAATTGGCACATAGAGCATCTACGCAGTTAAGATATAAACTAAAATTGCCCTAAAAATTCTGTCTTTACATTTCTATCATGAGTCAACCAGTTCTCCTCAAGCAACTGCGCGCCGAATGGATTACTCCCGACGGTTTCAAACCCTACGGACAGTTAATTAATCCTTCACAAGATGGCATAGCCTATGATGAAACTGACGCTCAATTAAACCTACAAAATGGCATTCCTCGTTTTTATATCATGCGCTTGGACAAACGAGGTCGCAAGTTTCACAAAATTACTCGTCACAATCAATGCACTCAATGCTTGGGATCTTTACAGGGAAAAGATTGGTTAATTGCAGTTGCGCCGCCTTCAGCAGCGAATGAACCCGATATGGAGAAAATGAGTGCGTTTCGGATTCCTGGCAATTGTTTTATTAAATTAGAAGTAGGAACTTGGCACGCAGGGCCTTATTTCGAGCATGATGTCGTCGATTTTTATAATTTAGAACTGAGCGATACTAATGTCGTCGATCATTTCACTCACGATTTTCTCAAAAATCAAAATTTAGAGTTTGAAATTGTTTAAATGTTTGTCCGCGAAATGATGTTGGAGGGTTCTGAAGATTCTAGCTATCGTGGTGTCTGTTACAATATGTACTCTAATCGTTTTTGGATTCTTGCTCCGAATGAATTTGAGAGAGAATTTCGGGTAAACGCTCGATCTCTTCTAAAGATAGCTTTCTACCAGGTTTCGCTCGTAGACGGTCGGCTAAGGCATGGAAGGCATCAAGATCGTCTCTATGAGCTAGAACATAAGCTCGTAAATCGGTTTGATTCATCGCTTGAAAATTGGGTTGGCTCATAAAATAGTTATTTCTCCGTTTTCATCTATCAAAACCTGTAACTCCTCACCAGCCAGAATAAAGATGTCTCCTGTTCGTTCGTCTAGTCTAACAAGATAGAGAGGCAAATACATCTGAGTGATTCTTTGACACATTATAAAACAGCGAATAGCTTGGATTTCGGTCGGCATTTTCTGATTTTTCTCATCAAGTTAGTTTAAGATAATAGCGTTAGTTGCGAATAATCAGTTGGGTTATTATTCGGCTAAGATTTGTGTAGATTTAGATACTGCTTTGAAAGCCGCTAAAACTTTTGCTGAATCTGGTCAACTCGAACCCTCATTAAATTGGAAAAAGTATAACGATATTAGGACGCTAATTTAGATGAATCGCAATAGTTGGACGGTTTTATGTTTGGCATATGCGATCGCGTTACTATCTACCAATATTTTTGGAATTACCAATCCTAATCCTTCTTGGCAAACGTGGTTTATTACCGTTTCAGGATTAGGATTTTTAAGTGTTTTAGCAGCGATATTTATTCCTCGATTTTGGCGCAGAGGACCGAAATGGCAGTTATGGTTAGCGGCTGGATTATTCGCAATTTTTGCAGTCGTTTACTTTCAATTGCGCATTCCTCAACCTGGAAGTAACGATATTAGTAATTTATTTAAAGAAGGAAATAATAAAAGTCAATTCGTCACAGTTACAGGCAAGATTTTAACTCAGACGAGATTAACCAGTAGCAATCGCGTTCAATTTTGGTTGGAAGCGCAACAACTACAAACAAGAGAAAATAATCGACAAGTTACTGGAAAATTATACGTAACCATACCGCCAGAAAAAGGAGCCAATTTATATCCCAGTCAACAAGTAGAAATTCGCGGCATTTTATATCAACCCAGTTCGCCTGCTAATCCAGGTTCTTTTGATTTTAGAGCGTATTTAGCCAGTCAAGGCGCATTTGCAGGACTCAGAGGTCTAGAAATTGAGTCGATGGAAGAAGGAACGCCTGCTTGGGGTTTATGGCAACTGCGACAGCGAATTGTTAACGCGCAAGTTCGTTGGATGGGGAAACCAGAAGGATTGCTGCTGGGTTCGATGGTTTTGGGACAGCGTGCAGTCGATTTACCTAGCGATATCCGCGATGCCTTTATTAAAGCAGGTTTAGCTCATATTTTAGCGGCTTCTGGATTTCAGGTTTCTTTACTGCTGGGTGTCGTTATTCGATTGACAGGACGTTTTTCTGCGCGATCGCAATTTATCTTAGGACTCTGCACGATAGGATTATATCTCGGTTTAACGGGGTTACAAGCTTCGGTTGCAAGAGCGGCGGCGATGGGAGTAGGCGCACTCGTTGCGTTGATTGCAGAGAGAAAAGTCAGGCAATTAGGTTCGCTATTAGTAGCGGGAACGCTGTTATTACTGTTTAATCCCCTGTGGATTTGGGATTTGGGGTTTCAACTCAGTTTTCTCGCTACCTTCGGTTTAATCGTCACGATGCCAGCATTGGAGAAACGTTTAGATTGGCTTCCTCCCGCGATCGCAACTTTAATTTCCCTACCTCTGGCAGCTTCTGTATGGACGTTTCCTCTACTACTCCATACTTTTAGCGTAGTGGCTACTTACAGTATTCTCGCCAATATTGTTGCTGCGCCTTTGGTAAGTGCAATCAGTTTAGCAGGAATGGTTAGTGCTGGTGCGGCGTTGATTTATCCTCCCATCGGAAGCGCGATCGCGTGGTTACTTTATTATCCAACTCATTGGCTAGTGCAACTCGTACAATTTTTTACTACTTTACCAGGGAGTTCTTTAGCCATTGGCAGGCTATCTCTGGGTTGGATGTTATTAATTTATCTGTTGATGGGGTTGATTTGGCTTCATCCTTGGTGGCAGCGTCGTTGGTGGTTAGTAGGTTTAGTTATTGTCAGTTTAATCGTTATTCCGATTAGATACAGTCAGTTAAATTTACTGCAAGTCACCATTTTTGCAACCAAAAAAGCACCCGTTTTAGTCATTCAAGAGCGCGGCAAAGTTGCGTTAATTAATAGTGGCGATCGCAATACCGCTAAATATACAATCGTTCCCTTTCTCAACCGTCAAGGAATCAATCGGCTCGATTATACAATTGCTTTTTCTGCTTTATCAAATCAAGCTGATGGATGGTCTGAGATAGAAAAGAATTTATCGATTAAACATCAACTTTCGTCGTCCGATAAAACTATTGCTTTTGATTCGACAAATATTCAACTTCTCGATGCAACCCCTTCTATATTGCAATTGCAAATTCAAGGACAAACTTGGTTGTTATTAGATAAAGGTAGCTCAGAAGCAATTAATACTAATACATTAAAAAAATTTGAAAAAAGGATGCAACAGAAAAATTTACAGAAACCAAACTTAGAAGAAGATTCCAAATCCAAAATCCAAAATCCAAAATCCAAAATGGTATTAACAGGAACGGTTTTGCTGTGGTCGGGTAAATCTTTAAACGAGGAATGGTTGGATAGAATTAAACCCCAAGTTGCGATCGCGATTTCGTCTACTGTTAGCCAAAAAACTCAACAACAATTACAGCAACGACAAATTAAACTTTATTGGACGGGACGCGATGGTGCTATTCAGTGGAATCGCGATCGGGGTTTTCAAACAACATTGGACGCATCGGAACCAGATTTTTTCTGAATAATTAGACTTTTTGCAGAAGTTAAAGATTAGCGAGCGACTAAATATCAATTAAAATTATGGCTCCTCTTTTGCTGCGAGTAATTCATAGAACTCGTTGAGTTTTTTTCGTAACACTTCCTTCGGAATCAGCTTTATTTCGTATTCTGCAACGACAGTAGGACTAATGGAGCGGCTAAGGGCATATTCGACAACTTCATCATCCCGATCGCGGCAGAGCAAAACACCTATACTGGGATTTTCGTGGGGCTTTTTGATATCGCGATCTATAGCTTCAAGATAGAATTCAAGCTGTCCAAGATATTCGGGTTGAAATTTATCGACTTTGAGTTCAAAGGCAACGAGGCTCTGAAGTTCTCGGTGGAAGAAAAGCAAGTCAATGGCAAAGTCACTGTTGCCGACTTGCAGACGGTATTCTTGTCCTAAGAAAGTGAAATCTCGACCGAGTTCGAGGATGAAATCTCTAAAGCAGGCGACAAGAGCGGTTTTCAGATCGTTTTCGGAGTGGTTGGGAGGCAGATTGAGGAAGTCGAGGACGTAGCTATCGCGAAAGACCCCAGCGAAAGGTTTTGGATGGCTAGTCAGTGGGAGTTTTGCATCGGCAAGGCAAGTGCGCTCGAAGATACTGCTGTTGATTTGGCGATCGAGTTCGCGGGTGCTGTAGCGTTCGGTGGCAGCGAGTTCAAGGTAGAAGAGTCGCTCGGCTTCGGTCTTACAGCGCGACATGATGATGCGATGGTGCGTCCAACTCAATTGCGTCCGCAGTGCGGTCGTAATTTGCGAATCGGGATAAGTTTCGTAAAATTGACGCATCCTTTCGAGGTTGCGCTTTTCAAAGCCTTTGATGCCAGGTTCTTGAGCTTGGATGAAGGCTGCAAGCTGTTCGATTGTTTTTTGACCGCCAGAACGAACTGTCCGTTGCCTATTACGGCCGCTGTCTGTTGCGCGATCAACGCGTTGTAGTACCAGCGTCGCCACAAGACGCCATCTTGGAGTTAGCACACGAAGGCCACCCCGGCATCGTGCGTATGAAACAGCGCTGTCATGAGTCGGTCTGGTGGCCGGGCATAGACAATGATATCGAGAGCTACGTGCGACAGTGCAGTGCATGCATTTTGTCTGGAAAGTCATTGCGGCCAACACCTGGACCTCTACAACCGGTGCCACTTCCGGTCGGTCCGTGGCGGAAGCTATC
>JALOOL010000097.1 GCA_025454425.1 Hydrococcus sp. Prado102
ACGAAGCTGGGTTGGCTGACAGCCACATCAGAATCTTAGAACCTTATGCGATTAAAGCTCATTTAGTCGTACCCGTCATGCGCGGTAGCCGTGGCGTTCTGACTGGATTATTAGCTGTTAACCAGTGTTCGACTCCCAGAAATTGGCAGCAAAGCGAAATCGATTTAGTTGCCCAAATAGCCACGCAAATCGGTTTGGCGATCGACCGAGGAAACTTGATCGAAAAGACTAGAGCGACGGCAGAACGCGCTCAAGTACTCAAAGACATTACCTTGAAAATGTCTCAAGCTACCGAGAGTGCAGCCATCTTTAACACCGCTGTAACCGAGATTCGTGGGGCGATTAAAAGCGATCGCGCGATCGTCTATCAATTCGATCGCAATTGGAAAGGCACGGTGATTGCCGAATCGGTTGCGGCTGGATTTCCCAAAGCATTAGGCGCAGAAATTACCGATCCCTGCTTTGCCGATAATTATGTAGAAAAATACAAAAAAGGTCGAGTTCAAGCAACTGCCGATATCTACAACGCTGGCTTGACTCAATGCCATCTCAAACAACTCGAACCCTTCAGCGTCAAAGCCAACTTAGTCGCGCCAATCTTGCGCGGAGACGATCTACTCGGACTGTTAATCGCCCATCAATGCTCTGCACCTCGCAATTGGGAATCAGGAGAAATTGACTTTTTCGCCCAACTCGCAACCCAAGTCGGACTGGCATTAGAGAGAGCCACCTTGCTCGAAGGACAGCGCCAAGAAAAAGAAAAATTACAAAGACGAGCCTTAGAGTTGCTCCAACAAGTCGATCCCATCAGCCAAGGCGATTTAACCATTCGTGCCAGCGTAACCGACGACGAAATTGGCACGATCGCAGATTCATATAACTCCACCGTCGAAAGCTTGCGCAAAATTGTCTCTCAGGTAAAAACGTCTGCCCAACAAATGACTGCTACAACGGGTCAGAATGAAGTCTCCGTGCGATCGCTCTCCCAAGAAGCGGTGCGTCAAGCTCAAGAAATTACCGATGCTCTCGATCGCATTCAAATCATGAGCAAATCGATTCGCGAAGTCACCACAAGCGCCAAGCAAGCTGAAATAGCAGTGCAACAAGCCGCTCAAACCGTACAAGCTGGAGATTCTGCCATGAACCGAACGGTAGATGGCATTCTGGCAATTCGAGAAACGGTAGTCGAGACATCGGAGAAAGTTAAACGCCTCGGCGAATCCACGCAGAAAATTTCTAAAGTCGTCAATCTGATCGGTCGATTTGCCGCACAAACCCATATGCTAGCGCTCAAGGCTTCTATTGAAGCGGCTCGTGCTGGCGACGAAGGTCAGGGTTTCGCCGTGATTGCCGATGAAGTCAGAAGCTTAGCCGCTCAATCGGCAGAAGCAACGGCAGAAATTAGTAACTTAGTAACCAGCATCCAGTCAGAAACCAACGAAGTAGCCGCCGCCATGCAATCGGGAACCGAACGAGTGGCAACGGGAACGAAATTGGTTGAAGAAACGCGCCAAAATCTAACCCAAATCGCTCAGGTTAGCGACCAAATCAACTTGTTGGTCAAAACAATCGCCAAAGCCGCCGCCGAGCAATCGCAAGCCTCTGAAACCGTCAGTCGAACGATGAACGAAGTAGCAGCAATTTCAACCAAAACCTCAACCGAAGCAACTCAAGTTTCTAACTCGTTTAAAGAACTGCTAACAGTAGCTCAGACGCTACAAAAAAGCGTCGGTCAGTTTAAAGTTGAATAAATTCTCAATTTCTTCATTAATATTGAAGTATTCTTTTTAATTTCTAACAATCTGTCAAAGCAATTTTGAAGGATAGTTATAAGAAGTTAAGATTTTTCCCTTCCCCTTTCCTCCTTAACCCTTGCCCTTTTCCCTAAAAAACTACTAGTCCCCAATCTCAACCCCAGAGCGAACGATGGCACTGAACTCCGATATCCGCGACCAAGCCTATCAGTTTTTTATCGAGGAAGCCCCCGAACTGCTGCAAATTATCGAAAATGGTCTTCTTACCCTTCGAGAAGATCGTAATACGTCGAAAGTTCACGAAATTATGCGAGCGGCTCACTCTCTCAAAGGCGGAGCGGCTAGCGTGGAACTAAACGCCATCAAAACCATCGCTCACCGTTTAGAAGATTCATTTAAGGCACTCTACAGCGATACTGTTGAAATCGATACCGAACTAGAAAGCTTGCTTTTGCAAGGCTACGATTGTTTGAAAAATCCTTTGATGGAGCAAATCGAAGTCGGCAGCTTTGACTCGGAAGCTGCCGTGCAAGTTGCAGAACCGATTTTTAAGCAAATCGAAGCATTACTCGGAGACAGCCTCGCTCATGCCGACCAATACATCCCTACCTCTAGCGATTTAGGCATCGATATCGTTTCTTCGATCTTTGAGGTCGATGTTGCACAAGGGTTGGATAGGCTTGCCAGCGTCGTTGCTAATCCCCAAGATTACGAAGTTGCAGGAGAATTGCGGGCGCAGGCAGAAGTATTCGTTGGATTCGCGCAGATGCTTGGTTTGCCTGGGTTTGAAGAAATTGCGCGAGTTGCCTTACAAGCACTCGATCGCCATCCCGATAAAATATTGCAAATTACCCAACTAGCACGGGCAGATTGGCAAATCGGTCGCGAACAAGTCCTAGCTGGCGATCGCGATCGCGGTGGCAATCCTTCTATACAATTATTATCTCTCGCTCAAGATTCTGTCGCCGCTTCAACCACTCCCGAAATTGCAGAAATCGAAAATGGCTTTGATACCAACGCGATTGATTGGGGGACAACCGATTCAGCCAATCTAGAAGCTCTCTTTGGTATGGAAGCTCCTATGTCAGAAGTATCTCCAGTCGCCGAAACCGAACCAGCTTTAGAGGATATATTCGGGATGGGAGTACAACCCGATGCAATGGCTCCAAATCTCGAAGAAATCTTCGCAACCGAAGCGCCACCCCATGAAACAAATCCTCATTTAAAAGATGTATTTGGAAGCATTCAACCAGTTGAGTCTAATTCAGCACTCGAAGAAATGTTTGGAAGCGAGATCCAACCAGTCGAAGCTAATGCTGGATTGGAAGATGTATTTGGAAGCATACAACCAGTCGAAGCTAACTTAGAAGACGTATTTGGAAGCATACAACCAGTCGAAGCTAACTTAGAAGACGTATTTGGAAGCATACAACAAGTTGAGGCTAATTCAGCACTCGAAGAGATGTTTGGAGGCATACAACCCATCGAAGTGCCAACAAATGAAACAACGCCTGCAATAGAAGATATTTTCAATGCGATCGCTCCTCTACAAGAATCAGCTATTCCAAACGCAAAATCTCCTTCATCAGATGTAACTGCGCCTGCGGCGAAAATCGAACAACCCAAAGATTTATCGGCGAATATCGAAGCTGCCATTCATTCAGTCGAACAAATCTTCGATCGCCTGCCATCCATTGAAGACGTTCCAACCCCTCCTCCCACACTTCCTACACCTTCCTCGCAAAATAACAAACATCCAGAACTACCAGGCGAGAAAACCCCAGCCAAAGAAGTTTCTAATCCTTCTAATCTCTCGGTTCGCGTTGACTTTAATCGCCTAGAGCGAATGAATAACTTAGTTGGCGAACTATCGATCAACCGAAACGGTCTTTCGCTACAAAACGAACAGATACAGGGAGGAGTTAAAGAGCTACTCAATCGTTTTGCTAAATTCCAGAAAATGACGGGCAAATTGAGGGAATTATCCGACCAAATGCTAGTCAAGCCGATGAATGCCGAACTCGGAAACATGAAATCGGATTCGACAGCCGTTTCCACTCAAAGTTCTGAATTTAAGATTCAAAGCTTAGCAGAGTTTGACGCGCTAGAAATGGATAGTTACGGAGCGCTCTATTCATTGTTGCAAGGGTTGCTCGAAGAAATGATTCAGCTAGAGGAATCGGTCGATGATATCGTCTTATTCGCTCGCAACTCCAACCAGACGCTCGAATCACAACGTCAGATGCTCACCAACCTGCGGGATGAGTTGATGTGGGCGCGAATGTTGCCCCTCTCAGAAGTGCTAAACCGATTCCCACGAACCTTACGCGATCTCTCGGCAACCTATCATAAACCCGTCAAGCTCAAACTCAGCGGAACGGGAGTATTAGTAGACAAAGCAGCGCTAGAAAAGCTCTACGATCCTCTGTTGCATTTATTGCGCAATGCCTTCGACCACGGAATCGAACCGCCAGATCTCAGAAAACAAAAAGGAAAGCCAGAAGAAGGACAGATCGAAATTAGAGCTTTCCACCAAGGCAACCAAACCATTATTGAAATCAAAGATGACGGTCGGGGTTTAGATTTAGAGAAAATCGGTCAAAAAGCCGTCAAAATCGGCTTAGTTACGCCAGAAGAATTGGCAGTGATGAGTGCAGATCGCATTGCCGAGCTAATTTTTGAGCCTGGATTCTCTACAGCCAGTCAAGTTAGCGAACTGTCGGGGCGAGGAGTCGGTTTGGATGTGGTTCGCTCGCAGTTACAAGCGCTCAAAGGGATGGTAGTAGTAACCTTTGCGCCAGGAAAAGGCACGACTTTTACCTTGCGTCTTCCTTTAACCCTTACCATTTCTAAACTTTTGGTCTGTTTGCTCAACCAAGAAGGAACTGGGCAATCGACCGCGATCGCGCTGCCTTCCGATAGCATTGAAGAAATTATCATTCCTACCGCCGATCGACTGAAGAAATCAGGCGCTCAGCGATTCTTGCACTGGCAAAAACAAATTATTCCTATCTATCGTTTGAGCGATCTGTTAACCTATAACTGCGCCTTGCCAGAAATTAGCTCTAGCAAAGTGTTGACCTCGGTTCCCATTCCTGACGATTGGGCGTTGCCCTTGCTGCTGCTGCGTCGCGGACAGCAACTGTTTGCTTTAGAAGTCAATCGTCTGTTGAGCGAACAAGAATTGGTGATTAAACCCTTCAGCAAGGCGATCGCTTCTCCAAGTTATACCTACGGCTGTACGATCTTAGGAGATGGAACCATCGTTCCAGCTATCAATGGCGGTATCTTGCTCGATCGCTATCTAGAACCCGAAACTATGAAAATGGGATCTAAATTGGCGATCGCAGACAAGCCAACGTCAGATATTAAAGCTACCCCAACCGCAACTCACGCAACGACTATTTTGGTGGTGGACGATTCGGCGACTCTGCGCAGAACCTTGGCTCTTACTTTACAAAAATCGGGTTATCGCGTCGTCCAAGCCAAAGACGGACGAGAAGCGCTCGATCGATTGCAGCAAACGACAGGCGTACAACTGGTAATTTGTGACGTTGAAATGCCTAACATGAATGGCTTTGAGTTTCTCGGTCAGCGCCGTCGCGACCCAGAAATGAATAAAATTCCAGTCGCCATGCTTACCTCTCGCAGTAGTGACAAACACCGTCAGTTGGCTATGCACTTAGGCGCTAGCGCTTACTTTACTAAACCTTTTATCGAACAGCAGTTTATGACTGCTATCAAAAATATTATTAATGAGAATTCCTCGCCAATCGTTCCAGTTTTAAGATGAACAATTTTTCAGATACTAATCCATCTCTCAACCTATCCCCAGAGCTAGTCGGTCAAGGGCAGCGATCGCTTAAATTATTAATTTTTAGCGTCGGACAACTCAATGTCGCCCTATCCGTCGATATTGTCAAAAAAGTGGTCGATTACACGACTATTTATAGTAGTGGACTCAATCATATGGGATTGGCTCGCGTTGACGATCGCGAAATTACGGTAGTTGACCTACACAAGCGTTTATTTAATGCTAGCCAACCCATGCCATCGAATTCTCGCGGTTATCTAGTCATTGCTAGGAATAGCGTTGGCGAAACTTTTGGGATTTTAGTTAGTAAATCTCCCATCTTACTAGACCTGCCGATATCTCAAATTCGCACGCTTCCCGAATCTTACCGTCGCTCGGATACGCTAGAAATTGCCAGCCACGTCACGGTAATTCCTCAAAAAGAGGGGTCGCTAACCGTGTTTATTTTGGATGCCGATCGCATCGTTGCACCTGTTTCTGGGGTAATTGGCACATTTCCCAATCTCAGCCCCCTCTAAAATTCTTCGGTTGTCATATAAATAAATCTGAGGCTTGTACCATCAAGGAATTATTGGTCTAGTTATTAAGTTATGAAAATTTGACTTGACCGCACGCGATTAGTATCATTTAATACAGAAATAAAGCAATCTTATTATTTGCAAAGTTTTTCTGACCCGATTGCAATCGGTCTTGTCGCTGCCCCGTTCCCATTTCATGGGTTCTCGCCCAACGCAAAGCCTGCCGCAAGGCTATTAGTAGCGCGATCGCGATTGTTTAGTCAAACCTGTCATTTTTTATCCTCTTCAAGCCGTCAAGATAACTTTAGTTGCTAAAGAGGAAGAAAAGACGGAAGGGATATTTTTGTCTTTTATCGCTGCAAAAACGTCAGTTTAACCGAGCATTACGGGAGATATTAAAAAATGACTCTATCGAATGTTGCTCGTTTTGTAACTCAAGTTCAAGAACCGTGGTCTTCTCGTCAAGATTGGTGCGAGGAGTTTGATACTTACTCCGATTTTCAGGCGAATACTTGGGTCAAATTGTTTAAGCCGCTCGATCTCTTCTGTTACGATGAGGCTTTACTATTGTGCCAGCAATCCGAGTCTGAATGGGTTGCATGGATTCCCGATTATGGCGAAGCGATTTTGCACGTCAGTCAGTTTTGTGCGATTTAGGGATTGAGAAAGGTTAAGATACTCCAAGATAAGTGGTTTCTAAAACAGTCTCTTTAACAGAGTCGCCACTTTTCTCAACTCGGTAGGCTTTAGCATTGGGGCGAGAGCTAACTATATTCTCTAGGCGATCGCCCACAAAATGCAACCCTACGCCATCATCGGCTGCATATCCAGCATCGAGCAGTCCTTCAGCAACCATTCGATGATAAGCTGGTCTTCTGTTAACTTCTCCGTCGTAGTGCGGACAGTGGCTTCCTTTAAGGAAACCAAGGCATTGAAGCGGATTGAGGGTTCCAGAACCAAAATAATCGCTTACCCCTGCCTCAAACCAGCATAGAGAACCCGCACTCAGACCGCAGAGAATGATTCCCCTTTCCCATGCTTTTCTAAAAATTTTATCTAAATCCCATGCTTGCCAAAGTACGAGGAGATTTTTCGTATTTCCGCCGCCTACGTAGATAATATCTTGCTCTAAGATAAACGCTTCTAGGTCGGTAGTTGATGGGTCGAAAAAAAGTGGAAGGTGAGATGGAATGCAAGAAAACTTTGTATAAGCTGAGTAGAATCTGACTATGTAGCGATCGCTATCTCCGCTAGCCGTTGGAACGAAGCAAACTTTCGGCTTTTCCTTTTTGACTAAATCTAAAATATAACGATCTAACGATGGATTATCCGGTTCCATCGAGAAACCACCGCCACCCATTGCAAAAATTTGTTTGGAAGGTGAGCTATCGACCATATTAAATATCGCTCATTTTTTAGTGTTATTGAATAGATCGACTTAATGATTTGTAGGTAGTAGGTTGAGTTGACGCAAGGAAACCCAACAACGAGTTACTAAATAAACCTATGGGCAAAAGTATTAAGAATTGACACTTTCTAATTTTGGATGAGAGGATTTTGGATTGAAGAATTTTAGATTTATGCCCATAGGTCTAATGTTGGGTTATGCCAGAAGGTAGGAATCGCGCCAACGTCCCTCAACCCAACCTACGTCTACTAATATAGAAAATAGGCGTTCGCATAGTGTAAGCTTTGCCCAATCGCTTCATGAGTGCATTAAATCATTTCTGGTTTGTGCGGATTGTACAAGGGACAACGGCAAAGCCGATCGCAAAAGGAAATAATTATGGCTCATCTTACACAACGTCGTTTAGAAAACGTCGATGGCAACTTTTATGTCGATTCTACCTGTATCGACTGCGATACTTGTCGCTGGATGGCTCCAGAAGTATTTACAAGTGCCGGAGAACAGTCTGCCGTCTATCACCAACCCGTCAATGATACAGAACAGTTACGGGCCATGCAAGCACTTTTGTCCTGTCCGACAGCTTCAATCGGGACAATAGAAAAACCCAAGGATATTAAAGCGGTTCAGCAAAGCATTCCTATCGTTATTGAAGAAAATGTTTATCACTGCGGCTATCATTCTGAAAATTCTTACGGCGCAGCTAGTTATTTAATCGTGCGATCGCAAGGCAATATTTTGGTCGATTCTCCCCGTTATGCGCCTCCTTTGGTGAAACGATTAGA
This sequence comes from Hydrococcus sp. Prado102, assembly GCA_025454425.1. Lineage (GTDB taxonomy): Bacteria > Cyanobacteriota > Cyanobacteriia > Cyanobacteriales > Microcystaceae > Hydrococcus. The sequence continues at coordinate 8,277 of JALOOL010000097.1, forward strand.
GGAACTAGGAGGGGTACGCTATTTGTATTTAACCCATCGCGATGACGTAGCCGACCATCGCAAATTTAAAGAACATTTTGGGTGCGATCGCATTCTCCACAGCGATGATATTACATCAGATACTGGAGATGTTGAAATTAAACTTTCTGGAACCGAACCGATACAATTTGCCCCAGATATATTAATTATCCCCGTTCCCGGACACTCTAGAGGTCATACCGTTTTACTCTACCGTCAGAAATTTTTATTTACTGGCGATCATTTGGCTTGGTCTGACAGTTTAAATCATCTTTATGCGTTTCGTCTCTATAGTTGGTACTCTTGGTCGGAACAAGTCAAGTCTATGTATAAGTTAGCCGACTATCCCTTTGAATGGGTTTTGCCCGGTCACGGTCGTCGCTATCATGCCGACTCCGAAACGATGCGCCAACAAATGCAGCAATGTCTTGCTTGGATGGAAAGTTCTTAAAAAGGCATTTCTTTGTAATTAACCTAAGTTGCTAGTAGTAGGTTGGGTTGACGCAAGAAAACCCAACATTTAGTAACTCGTTGTTGGGTTTTGTCCCTCAACCCAACCTACGCCTACTATGGGGAGCAGGTGACTCTTATTGCTGGTTGATTTCCCGATTGAGTTGCTTCGTGGCACAGCTTGCCATTCTTGTAAATACGAGCAGATACCTCACCACTCTCTAGTAAATTAATGGTAGCAGTAACAGTAAGGCCGGTTTCGAGGAAAAATCTTAAAGAGATTGGCAAATTTTGACCATCAAATGTAACCGAGCGTTCAGATTCTGTACCATTAATGTTAACAATGGCTCCATAGGTAACATAAAAAGGAATTCTTGACGATCCATTCCATTCAATCAACCATTCATCCTGATTATTTGAGACTCGTTTTTGAGTACTCATTGGGAAAGAAGGTAAAGATTCAGGAGTTTTATTAGAACTTTCAGAGGAACTGCGATTTGAGTTTTCAGGAGTTCTCTGAGTAGGTTCGCTATTGTCAAGAGTTAAACAGCGTTTTTGCCCTGTACTAGGATCGATCCAATAGTCAGTACAATATTGTCCTCTTGCAAGTGAGGGGCAAAACCAACTCAGTATTACAATTGTAGTAAAAAACAATATTCTCATGGCTTGATTTTCCACAGGCTCAATTTGTAGAAATAGTATGCCCACTTAGCAATCAAGCATAAACAAATTATCTTGTGCTTTTTTCTGCATTCATCGATCGCCGAGTATCATTTTGAAGAAGCTTGCCATTGCTATTTTGGTAAAAGCTACTATAATTAACAATAAGCAACAAATTTTTTGTTATTGCAATGGTAGAAGATCGAGAACTCATCCTCAGCATCGAGGATTATAGCCTGCTGACCGATTTGTATCAGCTAACCATGACAGCTTGTTATGTCGGGGAAGGATTAGAAGACAAACCCGCTAGCTTTGAATTGTTCGTGCGCCATTTTCCCGATAAGTTTGGCTATTTGATTGCTATGGGTTTAGCGCAAGCATTGGACTATTTAGAAAAACTGCATTTCACTAGCCAACAAATAGAAGCATTGCAAAATACGGGGATATTTGCCCATGCACCCGCTAAATTTTGGTCGCTATTGGAGTCAGGACGCTTTACGGGCGATGTTTGGGCAGTTCCAGAGGGAACGGCGATCTTTGCTAACGAACCATTGCTGAGGGTAGAGGCTCCCTTATGGCAAGCTCAATTAATAGAAACCTATCTCCTCAATACCATCAACTATCAAACTCTCATTGCCACGAAAGCGGCTCGTATGCGCGACGTAGCAGGGGGTGAAGCAGTCTTGTTAGAATTTGGGACTAGAAGGGCATTTAGTCCGCAAGGTTCTATGTGGGCGGCTAGAGCAGCCTTAGCGGGAGGATTAGATGCGACTTCTAACGTTCTTGCAGCTTTGAAATTGGGACGCAAGCCAAGCGGAACGATGGCGCATTCTTTAGTTATGGCGATTGGGGCAATAGAAGGAGGCGAGGACGAAGCGTTTAGCGCTTTCCATCGCTATTTTCCGGCTGCACCTTTGTTAATCGATACTTACGATTCGGTGGCGGCGGCTCGTCGTTTAGCAGATAAGGTAAGAGAAGGCAAAATGGAATTGACGGGAGTGCGTTTAGATTCTGGGGATTTAGTTGAATTGTCTCAGAAAGTGCGATCGCTCCTTCCAGAAGTTACTATCTTTGCTAGCGGGGATCTCGATGAATGGGAAATTGCTCGATTGAAAGAAGCAGGCGCTTGTATTGATGGATATGGATTGGGAACCAAATTAGTAACGGGTTCTCCTGTAAATGGAGTCTACAAACTTGTAGAAATTGACGGGATTCCGACCATGAAACAGTCTAGTAAAAAAGCAACTTATCCCGGACGCAAACAAATTTTTCGTCAAGAAAACGAGCGAATCCTTTCAGATAGATTGGGATTAGCTCATGAAACCCCAAATAGTAACGAGCAACCTTTATTAGAACTAGTAATGCAAGGAGGTAAGCAAATTATTGATTCGCCATCCATCGAAAATATTCAAAAACGTACTCAAGCATCCGTTGCTAGTCTTCCTCCCGAAACTCGTCAACTCGATAATCCGATACCTGTCACCGTTAAGATATCTGACGATTTAGAGTCTCTTCGCTTATCCTGGATTGCTAGTCATTAACTAAGGAAAAATGATTCTCCATAAAAGGATTAAATAAAACACAAGTTCCTAGTTTTCAAGCAGGGGATAATCCAAAATTCTCATAGGCATAAAATCTAAAATCCAAAATCTAAAATCCACAATCCAAAATCAAAGTGACAAAAATAGCCTTATTTGGAACCAGTGCCGATCCTCCCACATCTGCACATCAAGCTATTCTAGAATGGTTATCCGAGCATTACGATCGCGTGGCAGTTTGGGCATCCAATAATCCTTTTAAGGGTCATCAAACTCCCCTCGAACACCGCATGGAAATGTTGCGGTTGTTAATAGAAGAAATAGAAAATTCTAAAAACAATATAGGAGTTTACGAACGATTGAGCCATTTGAGAAGCTTAATTAGCGTCGAAAAAGCAAAGGAAATTTGGGGTAATGAAGCAGAATATACTTTAGTCATTGGTTCGGATTTGGTCAATCAAATACTTCGTTGGTATCGCATTGAAGAATTGTTACAACAAGTCCATATTTTAGTAATTCCTCGCCCTGGATATCCTATTAAAGAAGAAGACTTAGAAGTATTGCGGAGTTTGGGTGGAAAGTGCAAGATTGCTGACTTAGATGCACCTGCTATTTCCTCGACAGCTTATCGAGAAAAAAGAGATAAAAATGCTGTCACTGCACCTGTTAAGGATTATATTAAACGCGAGAAATTATACGCATGAACGTTGACGAACAAAAATTAGGCGATCGCAAGGAATTAGAAGATTTTAAGGTAGGGGTTGATAATGTTATTTTCTCGGTAGACACCCACCTCAATCGCCTTTTAGTGTTACTAATAAAACGCAAAGACGAACCTTTTAGCAATTATTGGAGTTTGCCAGGAACGCTAGTTCGTAAAGGAGAAACTTTAGAACAATCTGCTTATCGCATTTTGGCAGAAAAAATTCAAGTTAAAAATCTTTATCTCGAACAACTTTATACCTTTGGAGGGCCGCAGCGAGATCCAAGAGAATCGCCTAATAGTTATGGCGTTCGCTATCTTTCTGTTAGTTACTTTGCTTTAATTCGATTTGAAGATGCCAGATTAATCGCTGAAAATTTAAGTAATGTTACTTGGTATCCCATTCAAAAAGTTCCTCAATTAGCTTTCGATCACAACGAGATTCTTAAATATGGCTATCGGCGTTTGCGCAATAAATTAGAGTATAGTCCGATCGCGTTTGATGTATTGCCAGAATTTTTTACGCTTAACGAACTTTATCAACTTTATTGTACGGTTTTAGGCGAAAACTTTTCAGATTATTCTAATTTTAGATCGCGTTTGTTAAAATTAGGTTTTTTGTATGATAGCGGAGTAAAAGTAACGAGAGGTGCAGGTCGTCCGGCAAGTTTATATCGTTTCGATGCAGAAGCTTTTGCACCGTTGAAAGATAAACCATTGGTGTTTATTTGAATTAGCTATCTTATTTCATTCGTAAAAAGATTTTATATTATTCAACCACAGAGGCACGGAGAACTCAGAGAAGAGGAAACAAAAAGATTTCAGAAATATTTTAGAGTTGCAAGAATTTGTTTTTTATTGATAATTGAGCCAAGAAGTTTCTAATAAATGTAATAATAGTTATTTTATCGATAAAGAATCAAAAAATTGGCAAGGCGATCGCTAGAAGTTTATTAGAGGACAAAAACATGACTATTTTGTACGAAGATTTTTACGTCACTTGCGATGAAGATGCGATAACTATTAATAGCTATTATATTCCGATGGGAAGTTTAAGAATTCCTTATCAATCGATTAAAAAATATCGAGAAGAAAAAATCGATTTTTGGGAAGGAGGATTGCGAATTTGGGGAATGGGATTAAGTCCTTATTGGTTTCATTTCGATCCGCTTCGTCCAACTAAAAACAAATGTATTGTTATCGATCGCGGAGAATTAATTAAATCCGTTATTACCCCCGCCGACCATAATAAAGTCCTACAAATTTTACAAGAGAGAGTTCCTTTACCCCGACTAGAATTATGAAAATTGCGATCGCACAACTCAATCCTACTATTGGCGACCTTTCTGGCAATGCAAAACAAATTTTAGAAGCCGCACAAAAAGCCTCTCAAGAAGGCATTCGTTTATTGTTAACTCCCGAATTATCTCTCTGTGGATATCCCCCTAGAGATTTACTTTTAAGACCAGATTTTGTCGCAGCAATTACTACAAAACTAGAAGAGTTAGCACGACAATTACCAACTCAAATAGCCGTCTTGGTAGGAACAGTAGAATTAAATCCTTATGCTATATCTAAAGGTCAAAAATCTTTGTTTAATAGTATGGCATTATTAGATGGCAGACAAATTAAACAAATCTTTCACAAACGACTTTTACCCACCTATGACGTTTTCGACGAAGATCGTTATTTTGAACCAGGATATCAAGCTAACTTGTTTTCGCTTTCTTCTCTCAAAATCGGCGTAACGATTTGCGAGGATTTATGGAATGATGAAGGTTTTTGGGGAAAACGAAACTATGAAATTAATCCTATTGAAGATTTAGCGAAATTAGGAGTCGATTTGATTGTTAATTTATCAGCTTCGCCTTATACTGCCAACAAACAAAAGTTGCGAGAAGCGATGCTCAAACATAGTGCCAGTCGCTATCAAACTCCAATTATTTATGTCAATCAAGTAGGCGGAAATGATGACCTGATTTTTGATGGTAACAGCGTTGCTTTTAATCGTTTAGGCGATGTCGTTTGTCGTGCTAAAGCATTTACATCGGATGTAGAAACAATTGAATTTGACGAACAATTGAAAGATTTATTGCCAGCATCAATAACATTATTGCCAGAAACAACAGAAAAAGAAATTTTTAGAGCATTAGTTTTAGGCGTAAAAGATTATGCTAGAAAATGTGGATTTTCTAAAGTGATATTGGGTTTGAGTGGTGGAATTGATTCGTCATTAGTCGCCGCGATCGCAACAGAAGCGATGGGTGCAGATAATGTTCTCGGCGTATTAATGCCTTCTCCTTACAGTTCCGAACATTCAGTCACCGATGCAGAATTATTAGTCAATAATCTCGGTATTAACAGTTATAAACTACCGATTGGCGATTTGATGAAATCCTATGACCAACTCCTAGAACCTCTCTTTGCAGGGACAGAATTCGGTATTGCTGAAGAGAATTTGCAATCGCGCATTCGCGGTAATTTATTAATGGCGATCGCTAACAAATTCGGTCATCTCCTCCTCTCGACGGGAAATAAATCAGAAATGGCGGTGGGATATTGTACCCTGTATGGCGATATGAATGGAGGATTAGCGGTTATTGCCGACGTTCCCAAAACCCGCGTTTTTTCGATTTGTCAGTGGTTAAATCGCACCAAAGAAATTATTCCTCATAACGTACTAATTAAACCTCCTAGTGCAGAATTAAAACCAGGACAAGTTGACCAAGATTCCCTTCCACCTTACGAAATTCTTGACGATATTCTCGAACGCGCTATCCATCACCATCAATCTATTACTCAAATTGTAGAAGCAGGTCACGATCGCGCAGTGGTTAGCAAAGTAATGAAATTAATTTCTCGTGCAGAATTTAAACGCAAACAAGCACCGCCAGGATTAAAAATTACCGATCGCGCTTTTGGGACGGGGTGGCGAATGCCTATTGCTGTAAGTCAGTACGTTTGATTCGATCGCGCTGGTTAAAATAGAAAAAACAATCGCGCCAGCAATTAAACTAATAAAGATAGTGACAAAAATTCCTAAAACATTCGCTAACTTTAGATTCTACTTGCCGATAATTTTCGGTATTAGTAGATTAAATCCGCCTCTGTAGGGTGGGTTAGGCAGAGATAACTTAAAAAAAAATAGATTTTATGTCTTTACCCATCAATCTTTTTGAATATGAATCTCTCGCCAAAAAACATCTCTCCCAAATGGCGTTAGATTACTATAGCAGTGGCGCTGGCGATGAATTAACCTTACAAGATAATCGCGCTGCATTCGATCGCTATCGCCTTCGTCCTCGTATGTTAATCGATGTCAGTCAACGAGATTTAGGTACGACCATTTTAGGACAACCTTTGTCAATGCCAATCTTAATTGCACCTATGGCATTTCAGTGTCTGGCGCATCGAGATGGAGAAGTAGCGACTGCTAAAGCGGCGCAGGAGATAGGTGCAGCGATGGTTTTGAGTACGCTATCGACAAAAAGTATGGAAGCGGTAGCGAATGAAAGAAAAAATATTCCCCAGTGGTTTCAGTTGTATATTCACAAAGATCGCTCGTTAACTCGTAATCTGGTAGAAAGAGCGGAAAAATCAGGTTTTAGCGCTTTATGTTTAACGGTAGACGCGCCTTTATTGGGACGAAGAGAACGCGATCGCCACAACCAGTTTACCTTACCATCGGGAATGGAATTAGCAAATTTGACAGCCATCAAAGATTTAGCCATTCCTAAAACCGTTGGCGAGTCGGGATTATTTACCTACTTTACCCAGCAAATCGATCCCAGTATTACGTGGAGCGATTTAGAATGGTTGCGATCGCAAACCGATTTACCCATCCTACTCAAAGGCATTTTACGGGGAGATGATGCCAAAAAAGCAGTAGAATATGGAGTACAAGGGATTATTGTATCCAACCACGGTGGAAGACAATTAGACGGCGCGATCGCATCTTTAGATGCTTTACCGGAAATTGTCGAAGCAGTAGGCGATCGAATAGACATTTTAATCGATGGCGGAATTCGGCGAGGAATTGATATATTAAAAGCTTTGGCATTAGGCGCAAAAGCAGTTTTAGTCGGTCGTCCGATTTTGTGGGGATTAGCTGTTAGTGGAGATGCGGGAGTTCGTCACGTTCTAGAACTATTGCGCGATGAATTAGATTTAGCGATGGCGTTGAGTGGATGTCCGACTCTTAGAGATATTGATGCTAGTACTGTGTCAAGTCGATCGTGAGAGATAATTATTTCGATTTAAAGATTTTCCTTTTCCCTTTCCCCCTGCCCCTTTACCCATCTATTGAAAATCGAGCGACTACTAGTGTTATTAAATTGAGTAATTAACTTGCTTGTATATTGACTGAGAAGCGATCGCTTTTGACTCCATGATATTCCAAAACAACTTGTTCTACTAATTGAGTAACGATATCATAAAGATCCGATGGTTTGGTATTGTTAGTAATATTTGCGATCGCAATGTAACCATCGAAAGACATGGGAATCGTATCCGTAATGGTAAAGCTTTCACCACCATAGTATTGCAAGCAAACTGCCGAAGAAAAGTTTTTGAGTCTTTTTTGAATCTTGGAGAGAGTAACAAAAACTTTAATTTTTAAGTTAAGCATCTCAATGGGCTTTCTCATTTAAGCAATTTCCTTTTAATTCCTATAGTTATCTTATTTTTTTACCTTTAAAAAATCATGGGGATTTACACTGAACTTGCGATCGCAATAGTTGAGATCGTTTCAGTGTAACTACTGTGTTTGTGTCTCAAATTCCGCAAAGAAAGCGATAATATTATCTGCACTGCGAGATCGAAGCTTATGGTATCCGACCGAATTATCGTTCCCCTAGACGTACCGACTCTAGAAGACGCGATCGCACTCTTAGATAAAATCCCACAAGTCAGCTTTTGGAAGGTAGGATTAGAACTATTCGTCGGTGCAGGCCCAGAAATTCTGAAAATTCTCAAAGAACGACAAAAAAGAATCTTCCTGGACTTAAAATTTCACGATATACCCAACACCGTTGCGGGGGCTTGTCGTTCGGCGAAAGCTTATAATGTAGACTTACTCACCCTTCACGCTACAGCAGGACGCGCGGCGCTGCAAGCCGCCGCAGAAGCAATCTCTCAAGAAGGTTCGCGTCCCAAACTACTTGCCATTACCCTGCTCACCAGTTTAAACTCACGAGAGTTAGCTTTTGACCTCAAGATTCCCCTAGAATTACCAGAATACGCATTACAGATGGCAATATTAGCCAAAGAGTCAGGAATAGATGGGGCAGTTTGTTCGCCTCATGAAGTCGCCCAACTGCGACAAGTTTGTTCGGATGATTTCTTGCTAGTTTGTCCTGGAGTACGACCGAGTTGGTCGGATGCAGGCGACCAACGCCGGGTGATGACTCCTCAAGCTGCTATTAAAGCGGGTGCTAACTATTTAGTCATCGGTCGTCCGATTACAGCAGCTACTAATCCAGTAGAAGCATGGGAAAGAATTTGCGAAGAACTAGCTACAATTGGGTGAGAAAGGCAGAAGGCAGGAATTTAGATAAGGCTTCAACCCTTGCTCCTTTTGGTCGCGAGAAGTTAGTACTCCTGCCTTTATGGTTAAAATTGCTGTTGCTGGGACTGTTAACTGTCGCTAGTTGGCAAACCGTTCAACCTCAAGCAGTCAGTCTTAAATCTTTTTCTTGTCCCGCCGATGTAGAAAGCCTAACCAATCTCCTCATCCAAGATATTCCAGGTTATGCCAATCGGGTTATTCAAAGAGTCAGAAAACTCGATCGCCCCGTTTATCTTTCTACTTACGTCATCATAGCAGGAAGACCCGAATTCAAGCCGCTTCCTCTGGTCAATCGTCAATATAATCCCGTTCTTCCCGACACCTCCCAACAGGTATTTTTTACAACCCTAGAACGACGTTAC
>JALOOL010000408.1 GCA_025454425.1 Hydrococcus sp. Prado102
AATCCGGTTCCCCCGAAACTATTGCGAGCCGCAACCACTTGAACAGGGGCAATTGCTTCGTAAATATCTTCTTCAAAGGCTGGATGCAATTGCTGCCATTCCTCTAAGCTTAAATCTTTGAGCAATTTGCCAGCGGCGAGACTCGTCTTAACCACCTTCCCTACTAAATTATAAGCTTCGCGAAAAGGAACTCCCCGCGCTGCTAAATAATCAGCAACATCTGTGGCATTCGAGAAGTCTTCGGATACTGCCTCTGCCAATCGTTCGCTTCTAAATTCCAATCCTTCGTCTAGCAGAATTGTCATTGCCTCCAGACAGGCTTTAACGGTTTTGACTGTATCGAATAGGGCTTCTTTATCTTCTTGTAAATCTTTGTTATATGCCAGAGGCAAGCCTTTCATCAAGACAAGCATTCCTTGTAAATGTCCGAAGACGCGCCCGGATTTCCCTCGCACTAGTTCGGGTACGTCGGGGTTTTTCTTTTGCGGCATAATACTAGAACCCGTGGCGCAGCTATCTTTGAGCGTCACGAAACTAAATTCATGAGATGCCCAAAGGATAATTTCTTCGCTTAGACGGCTTAAATGAACCATAATCAAGCTAGCCGCGCTTAGAAATTCGATCCCAAAATCGCGATCGCTCACCCCATCCAAACTATTGCTATAAACGCCCTCAAACCCCAGCAAAGAAGCGCTGTAGTGGCGATCGATAGGAAACGTCGTTCCGGCTAGCGCGGCGCATCCCAAGGGCGAAATATTCGTCCTTTTGCGAATCTCTCCCAAACGCTCCCAGTCGCGCTGTGCCATTTGAAAATATGCTAGCAAGTGATGTGCCAAACTAATCGGTTGCGCCCGTTGTAGGTGCGTATAGCCGGGAATCAGCGTCTCGATACGAGTTTCGGCATGGCATAGTAATACTTCTTGAAACGAGCGCAATTGGTTGCGGATTTCATCGATGCGATCGCGCAAATAGAGGCGAATATCGGTTCCTACTTGGTCGTTACGCGATCGCGCCGTATGTAATTTTTTGCCCACTTCGCCAACGATTTCGGTTAACCGCCTCTCGACGGCGAAATGAACGTCTTCTTGGTCGATTCCTGGATGAAAATTGCCGTCTCGATATTCTTGACGAATTTGTTCTAATCCAGCGACTATTTGTTCGGCTTCCGAGTCAGCTATAATCCCTTGCTGAGCGAGCATTTTTGCGTGGGCGATCGAACCCGTAAGATCGACTTCAATCAGTTCGATATCGAAATTAATACTTGCATTAAAGGCAGCGATCGCGGGATGCAAAGACCCTTCAAAGCGATCGCTCCAGGTTTTTTTTTCTGTCACGGCAAATGAGTAATCGAGCGGTGTTAATAAGCAGTCATATTCCGAAAAATATAGCCGAGAGCGAATCCAATTAGCAATGCCCACACTTGACCCGACTCGATAAAATTGTTAAAGGCATCTTGCATCTGAGCGATTACATCGACATCTTTGCTAATCGTCCCAATAACCGCGACTGTTTGTTGTTGGCTAACATTTGCCGATACTTCTTCCATAGGTAGAAAGGTATATAATTCCAATTTCGGGCTATATGCGTCCAAAAATTCCATACAGATTTGCTCCTGTAAAAAAATAGCTTATTCCGAGGATGATTGTACCCGCATGACCACTAGTGTCATATCATCGCTGCTACTATTTTTTCCTTCGACGAAGCGATCCACTTTCTCGAATAGATAATCGAGGATTTCTTGAGAATTATGACACTGCTGACAAGCTTGCTCGAAAGCTTTGATTAAATTTTCTTCTTCAAAGCGATCGCCGTAAGGATTGACCGCATCGGTAAACCCATCGGTATAGTAGATGATGGTATCTCCCGAACTTAATTGAATTTGAGCGTCTTCATATTCGGAATTGGCATCTACGCCAATGAGCATTCCTCCTTCGGTATCCAATCGTTGAATCGTCTGGGTAGCAGCTTGCCATAATAAGGGAGGATTGTGCGCTGCATTGCTGTAAGAAAGAATTTGCGTTTGTGGGTCGTACTCCGAATAAAAAAGCGTCACAAAACGATGAGATTGATCGAGGTCGGCATACATAACCCGATTTAAATGTTGTAGAATCTGCCCTGGCGAGTGACGGTTGAGAACTTCTGCTCTGAGCATTCCTCGCGTCATGGTCATGATTAAACCTGCTGGAACGCCTTTTCCCATCACATCGCCGATCGCGATACTCCAGGGAACGCAACAGGCAGTATACTTATCTATATTGCCATCCTCATCTTGTCTGAGGCGATCGTAGTTAGTGGGAATAAAATCGTAGTAATCTCCGCCTACGCGATTGGCAGTCCGGCAATTTGCTGCTAGTTCGACTCCTTGTATGGTCGGGCATTGTCTGGGGAGCAAGCGCAGTTGAATTTCTGAAGCAATTTCTAGCTCTCGATCCTGACGTTCTTTGGAGCGCAATTCGATAGTTAATTCGTTATTGGCGATCGCGACAGCCGTTTGATCGGCAACAAGCTGAAGTAGTTTGCGTCTTGTCTGAGTCCAAGCGTATTCGGGATCGACGCTAAAAATATAAAAACGTCCTCTCTCGACATTTTTAACCAAAACGGGAGTGCTGTAGAGTCGCATTTGCGATCCGAACGCTTGTCTGATTTGTTCGTCAAGCGACGAGGGTAATAAGACGGCGGGTTCGTTTGAATTCTTATTAATTTGACTTTCTGTAACATTAACTTGACGAACAATCTGTTCTAGCTGGCGACGGAGCTTTTGAGTCGTCTGATGCTCCTGACCGTGCAACTGTTCTAAAGAGATCTGTCCGTTTTGCTTGAGCAAAATTAGAGCGCTACCATCAGCATCGGTGACTCGCGCTGCCATTAATGGCGTTAGTTCCAAAAATTGATTGAGATTATTGAAGCTACGCAGCGCAAATCCTAGAGAACTCAACAAATTCTGAATTTTGTATTGTTCTCGATATAAACTAGCGACCAGTTCTTTTAGTGCTAACACTGGCGTAGTTTTGGTTTTAATACCAATATGGCTAGCATTCTCATCTGTCGAGAAAGGCTGGCGTGGAATAGGCACAGCAGTCATTATACTTATAAAAGCATTAATTAGGTTTGAAAATCGGGATTTAGCAACGATAACAACTGAATATCGAGAAGTTATATTATCCAGTTAAAATTACCTAGTTATAGTAAATACCTAACTAAATCCCATACAACCAGAGTTGATACATGATAGCGTTCATTGACACTTATGCCAATGCCTCTAAAGAAATTTCTTAGAATTATAAAATTATTTATTTAAGAATAATCTGTCTAAATTCGCTTTTTTTATCGATTATGTTGACTAATTTAATGAAATACCGATCGATAGTAATATACTCGGTCATTTTGGTTTTAGTAAATCCTTGCCCTATTTGGGCAAATCCTCTCACAATCGCTCAAACCCAACTAACCCAAGTAGAAATAACCGAACGGTTAAAAAAAATACCAGATTGGACGATTGAGGAAGGACAACTCAAACGTACTTATGAGTTCAAGAATTTTGTAGATGCGATCGCATTTGTCAATCGTTTGGTAGAACCTGCTGAAGCAGCAGGACACCATCCAGACTTATTCATTTCTTACAATCGAGTCACCGTCAGTTTGACTACCCACGATGCTGGGGGAATTACACAAAAAGACTTCGATCTCGCTCAAATTATCTCGCGCGTATTTCTTGAGATGCAACCTTAGAAATGATTTACATTCAGGTTCCTAATCGAGGTAGACAAAGCTTCGTAATCCTCTCGCTCGTTGATAATTGAAGCGCGAGCGTTTTTTTTTGCCGCTGCGGGAACAGGGCGATCGCGCCTGCCATAAGTAAGTAGGCGGTCATAATTAAACGTAACCTGGTGGGCAATCCCAAAAATCGTATAACCCATGTCCATAGATGATTTCAGGCATTGCCCACCCTACGGAAATAGTAACTTTATTTTTGCCTGCTTACTTACTATGATTTAGGTTAGGATATTTCCCTATTACCCGAATGAAAGAATGCCGTTTTCCAAAGGTTTTTGTCCTAGCGTTCGCGTCTAGTGCTATACATAACCTCTTAAAAATTATTGGAGATTGCATTTACAAAAAATGCAATCTCCAATAAAAGTTTGTACAACTTTGTTCTTTAATAACAAAACTTTTGTCAAATTTTTTCTTCTTTTTGACTTTCTTCCTTTAAAGCGTTGTTATTTGAGATTTCGTCTTTAAATAAGTCATCAAAAGCATCAAGTTCGAGATGTCCGTTAGAAGAAGTTTCTGAAGACTTAGTTTCATTCTCATGAGATTGGAACATATCTGCAAATTCCATTTCCGAACTAGAAGAACTTTCAGAAAATAAGTCTTGGAATTCATTGGATTGTCCGTTCTGTTTTGAATCGTCCGTCGAATCAGAAAATAAATCGCCCCAATCAGAATCTAATGTATTATCATCTGCTGCGGGTTCGCCAAAGGCTTCTAAAGACTCGATGCCAAAATCTTCGATAGCAGAAGCTTCTGGTTGCGCTTCGCTGGCAAACATATCGCCCCATTCCGATTCTCCAGTGGGAGCTTCAGTTAAGGTTTCCGAGAACATATCGCCCCACTCCGATTCGCTTGTGGGAGTTTCAGTTGCGGCTTCTGGTTGCGCTTCGCTGGCAAACATATCGCCCCATTCCGATTCTCCGGTGGGAGCTTCAGTTGCGGGAGTTTCAGTTAAGGTTTCCGAGAACATATCACCCCACTCCGATTCGCTTGTGGGAGTTTCAGTTAAGGTTTCCGAGAACATATCACCCCATTCCGATTCGCTTGTGGGAGTTTCAGTTGCGGTTTCTGGAGCAAAACTTTCAAAGCTAGCCGATTCAACTTCAGGTTGCGTTTCGCTGGCAAACATATCGCCCCATTGCGATTCTCCGGCGGGAGCTTCGAGGCTTTCGGGCGCTAATTCTTCTACGGTTGAGGTTTCAGCTACTGGTTCTGAGAACATA
>JALOOL010000409.1 GCA_025454425.1 Hydrococcus sp. Prado102
TCTTTGGGGCTTTCTTGAAAAAAAGCTTCACTCTGAGGAAGGCGAAGACCTGCTCCTGTTACGGCGACTGCCGTTAAAACGACAGCCGTAGCTCCCAAAACAAGTCCGCGTTGTTTAATAACCATAAGCCTAGTTGATGCTGGTGGAGGACTACTCAAACCAATCTTAACGCTATCCCCTGACTTAGAGATGACCAATTGCTCTGGCAAAAGTAATTTAATTGAATTTGCCGGCTGAGTTAGTCTTTAAGACTGGAAAAAGATATTTAAATTACTGTTTGAAGACAGATATTTCAATACAGTTATAACATCGATTTATCGGAATCACTATTGCGTTTTGAAACAAAGTCTGGAAAAGTTTTAAGGGAAACTGAACTTTTTTGTGAAGTTTGGTTGAAACATTATCTTAGGGTTAGCTTTCATTAGTAACCAGCCACAAGCGAACGATTACAAAGGAGGCAATTGCGTCTCTACGGTAACTGCTAGCTGGTCGCTGTTTTGTAACCTCGCCAACGATCGAGAGGTGGGTAATGGCAGATATTGCATCCGTTTCTTCAAATAAATTAAAAAATCGACGGCAAGAGCTACAGAATCAACGACGATTTCGAGCCTTGCAAGCGGTTTGGCGTTTTGCCGCGATTTCTGGAATGGCTGGTGGCTTATTATGGATTTTAACGCTTCCTCACTGGACGATTGGCAAACATTCCCAAGTTGTTATCGAAGGCAATCGCTTGCTTTCAAGCGAGCGAATTCGTCAATTGCTTCCTTTGTCAAAATCTCAATCGGTTTGGCAGTTGCCGACGCAACAAATCCTCGATAGACTCGAAGCAACTCCCCCTATTGCAAATGCTCAGATAACTCGTCAGATCTTCCCCCCCAGATTAATTGTTGAAATCGCCGAACGTCAACCCGTCGCTGTTGCTATATCGGATCGCGAGGTTGGTTTTGTTGACGAGCAAGGGGTTTTTATCCCGAAAAAGTTTTACGATGGGGGCGATCGCAATTGGCAAGCGCCAAAACTGAGAGTTATCGGATACGATCCCCTGTATCGCCAGCATTGGACGCAATTGTATCGTTCGATTGGGCGATCGCCCATTGCCGTCAAAGAGATAGATTGGCACAATCCCAGTAACTTAATTTTAAAAACTGAGATGGGAATTGTATATTTTGGCGCTTACAACAGCGAGCTTTTTCTCAAACAATTGTCCGTTTTAGCTCGAATGCAAAAGTTGCCATCTCGTGTTAGCTCCGGTCAAATTATGTACATAGATGTAACTAACCCAGATCTTCCTACCGTTCAACTAAAACCGCCAAAAAAAATTAAATCTAACAATGCTCCGGTCAGGAACCCTGGATGAGATTGATTTGTCCTTATTAAGATATAGTAAAATGTCTTGACAAAACTCAAGTTAGATTTCTAGTCTTAAGGACAAAACGGCAAAAAGATCAATAAAACGATCTATATGTCGAAAAAATTAAGTTATCTGGGTTGTTCGCTCGGACAACCTAAAAATAAATTAGGGTAAATAGGTTTACTCCTAACAATCAAATCCTTAAAATTTGTGTAAAAACTCTTCCCAATTACAATGACACTTGATAATGAATTAGAGCTTCAAATACTAAATGGTATTAACGAGCCTCCAGCAAGAGAGGACGATCGCTATATGCTTAATGTAGCTGGACTGTCCGCGCATCGAAACGAGCGAACTCAAGCCAAACCCAGGGAAGATTTTAGGAGTAGCCAAATCGTGCCAAGTAATGTTGCCAAAATCAAAGTCATTGGTGTTGGCGGAGGTGGGTGCAATGCTGTCAATCGCATGATTGAAAGCGGCGTTTCTGGAATTGAATTTTGGGCGATTAACACCGACGCTCAGGCACTAGCCCAATCAGCAGCACCCCAACGCTTGCAAGTCGGACAGAAATTAACCAGAGGATTAGGTGCGGGAGGCAATCCGGCAATCGGGCAAAAAGCAGCGGAAGAATCGCGCGAAGAAATCGCTCACGCCCTAGAAAATACAGACTTGGTGTTTATCACAGCGGGAATGGGAGGCGGTACGGGGACGGGAGCCGCCCCAATAGTCGCGGAAGTCGCCAAAGAAATCGGCTGTCTGACAGTTGGCGTAGTTACGCGCCCGTTTACCTTTGAAGGTCGTCGTCGCACCAGTCAAGCTGACGAAGGCGTTGGCAATCTACAAAGCCGAGTCGATACGTTGATCGTTATTCCCAACAATCAACTGCTCTCGGTAGCTAATACAGAAACCCCCATGCAAGACGCATTTCGGATGGCAGATGATATTTTGCGGCAAGGGGTACAGGGAATCTCTGATATTATTACAATTCCTGGATTGATTAACGTAGACTTTGCCGATGTGAGAGCGATTATGGCAGACGCGGGATCTGCACTCATGGGAATTGGCATCGGGACGGGCAAGTCGAGGGCAAAAGAAGGCGCTCTAGCAGCGATTTCTTCTCCTTTGCTCGAATCTTCAATTGAAGGAGCGAAAGGCGTAATTTTAAATATTACTGGCGGGAACGATCTGACGCTGCATGAAGTTAACGCGGCGGCTGATATTATTTATGAAATTGTCGATCCTAACGCCAATATTATTTTTGGAGCGGTAATCGACGAGAGAATGCAAGGAGAAATTAGAATTACCGCGATCGCGACTGGATTCACCGGAGAAGGTCAATCTTCTGGTAAAACTCAAGTGCGTCCAGTAGATCGCCCTCCTAGCACGCCAGATTCTAAACCGGAACCAGAAAAGAAACAAACTGGCTTAGATATTCCGCCATTCCTTCAACAAAGACGACGCTTCCAACGCTAATAAAAGTTCAAAATTCAAAGTTCAAAGTTCAAAGTTCAAAAATAAAGAGACTGCGTAGCAGTCTAACGATCGCAGACCGTCAATGCCGATTTAGAACGAGCTAGTATTGATGTTCTAAGTAGGCGGTCATAATTAAACGTACGCATGGTGGGCAATGTCAACAAGACTAGAACTTTTATCGGTAAACGCTTTTGGGCATTGCCCACCCTACACTTTGAACTCTAAACTTTGAACTAATTTAGATTAAGCTAGTATTGATGTTCTACCTTTTTTGAACTTTAAACTCTAAACTTTGAACTACTAGGTTTAATGAATCAAATACCAGTAGCTTTGACGATCGCGGGTTCCGATAGCGGCGGCGGTGCGGGAATTCAAGCAGATTTGCGGACGTTTGCTTTTCACTGCGTCCACGGGACGAGCGCGATTACTTGCGTGACAGCACAAAATACCCTCGGCGTGACGCGAGTAGAGGCAATGAGCGCGATCGCAGTTGCCGAACAAATCGAAGCAGTGATGAACGATATTGGAGCAAGTGCTGCGAAAACAGGAATGTTGCTCAATGAAGAGATTATCGAAATAGTTGCCCAGCAAGTAGAAAAATGGCAAATAGAACGACTTGTCGTCGATCCGGTCATGGTATCTCGCACGGGCGCTCAATTAATAGACGATAGCGCGATCGCGCTTTTGCGAGATAAATTGATCCCCAAGGCTTTAATCGTCACTCCCAATCGCTACGAAGCACAGTTGTTAAGCGGATTGACGATTAATACCCTCGAAGATATGAAAGCCGCTGCCAAAATCATTTTTCAATTGGGGGCATCAACCGTTTTAGTCAAAGGAGGCGGGATGTCGGGGGACTTGCGCGGGGTGGACGTATGGTTTGATGGGGAAAGATGGGAAACTTTAGCGACAGAAACCGTCGAAACAACTAATACACATGGGACGGGCTGTACCCTTTCGGCTGCGATCGCGGCTAATCTGGCATTGGGTAAAGACCTTTGGGATGCAGTAGGAGAAGCCAAGCATTACCTTACTACTGCGCTCAAATATGCCTTAACGATCGGTCGGGGAACGGGGCCAGTCGGTCATTTCTTCCCACTACGATTACAAAAAAATAGTTGAAACGCATGACGGTTAATTCTCAGGTTAAAATTCCAACCCCATCCACTAATCCTATTTCTTCGGGTTCCTATTCTCGTCCTTCGGTTCCGCTTTCTATGTATCGAGAATTAGTACAAGAATTAGAAACTGCTCGAACTCGAATTGAATTATTAGAAGCACATAATAAACAACTTGTCAAGGAAAATCAGCAGCTTATCCTTTACGTACAAAGCTTGCAAACGAGTACGCCTTCTGTAAAACCCAAACCACCTATAGATCGCAAGAAACAAGTAATTGAAATTGTAAGCGATCGTTATACGCCTGTTTCCTCCTCAAAAAACGATAGCTCGATTAATGGTTGGGTATTGGCGATCGCGTTAATGTTAATTGTAGTAACGTCTTGTCTGGGAGCGTTTTTAATTGTTAGTTCGCGTTTGGGCAGTCATCGATAAAGATTGTTTTTTTCCAGTTACCTTAATTGCTCATTATGGTTGACGTGCAATTGATTCTAACCGCACTAATTTAGGGAGGAACTTTTATTGCTGGACGTTTAGTTGCTCGAAGCATTCATTCATTCTCAGCAGCTTTTATGCGCTTTGCTGTAGCAGCACTTTGTTTGTCGATTATGGCATATTAATCTAAAGAAAATTTCCCTAAACTTCCGTTATATCAGTTGTGGCTAATTATCTTGTTGGGATTGAGCGGAGTTTTTGCTTATAATGTCTGTTTTTTTCTGGGATTGAAGACAATTTCAGCAGGACGAGCCGCTCTAATTGTAGCGTTAAATCCTATTGCGATCGCGATCGCCTCAGCCTTCATATTTCAAGTTTGATGACTACAACTTATGCTTGTATATTTGGCGCGATCGCTTTTATCTTAGCTACTAACTTAGCATTAATTTTTATGAAAAAATCGGAGCCAGTCTGTCACAAGATGTTAGATTATGTCGCTTAGATAAAAAAACGATTACCATAATTCTTCCAGTTGAAAGCCCTGTGACTTTAGTCCAGGGACGGGCGGTATAAACGCCTGGCAAAGCACAGGCGACACGCCCTCATGAAAACA
>JALOOL010000410.1 GCA_025454425.1 Hydrococcus sp. Prado102
TGCCCATGCCCACGCCGCCGCCCGGCGGGGTGCTGGTGCGCGTGACGCATTCGGTCATCAGCGTCGGCACCGAGAAGATGAAGGTAGAGCAGGCGAAGATGAATCTGCTCCAGAAGGCGCTCAAGAATTGTTAGAACAGTTAGATTTTCTTATAGATGGCCCCTATGTCGAGTCTTTGGCAATTCATTCCTCCGATTCGCCAGTATCTTCTCGCAATCAACGAGTACATATCTTCAATCCAGCTTTCAAAAATAATATTAGTTGGGCAAGCGACCAAATAGAGATTCATATCCTCAAAGATGGCAGCCGCATTATTACTGGCTTTCGGGGTCAGGTTTTAAGCGAATAATCTTTCGAGCGCCAAGTTTCAAAACTTCAAACCGAACTGACTTTATAGCCTGACGGAAGCGATTTACGCATGGGAATTTCCACACTCGCCTGGATTTTCGGTCACATTATAGCAGTAGCCATTGGAATTAGCCTCGGCTTAATCGGCGGCGGCGGTTCGATTCTGGCAGTTCCCACTTTAGTCTATGTCATGGGAATGCCGCCAAAATCCGCGATCGCAACTAGTTTAGCCGTCGTAGGCACGGTCAGTTTACTAGGAGTCATTCCCCATTGGAAACTCGGCAACGTCCAGTTAAAGACGGCTGCTGTGTTTGGCTTATCGACGATGGTGGGGGCTTATGCGGGGGCACGCCTTGCCACGCTCCCATTGGTTACGGGCACTCTGCAAATGTTGCTTTTTGCGACGATGATGCTGCTTGCAGCAATTTTCATGCTTCGCAAAAAGACAACCGCCGAACCGATTCCGCCAACCCAAGGAGTCAATTTAACCCTTTACCCCAAACCCGTCTGTAAATACTGCTGGCTGTGGTTGCTGACTGAAGGCATTGGCGTAGGCGTACTGACGGGGTTGGTAGGAGTGGGGGGCGGATTTGCCATCGTACCCGCGCTAGTCTTGCTGGCGAAAGTTCCGATGAAACAGGCAATTGGCACTTCTTTACTCGTTATCTTTTTGAATTCTGTTGCTGGCTTTTTGGGATATTTTGGGCGCGTGGCATTAGATTGGCAGTTGATGGTTTCTTTTATGGTTGCAGCAAGTTTAGGAATCGCTGCTGGAGCTTATTTAGTAAGGTTCGTTCGCGCCAAGCACCTGCAAAAAGCCTTCGGTTATTTTCTTTTATTTATGGCAGCTTTCATTCTCTGGCAAAATCGAACCGAATTGCGATCGCCGCAGACATCAAGACAAGCCTCATCTTTCCACTCTACACTTTTATTTCGCAATCTCAAACCTCCACTAACTGGAGACTCTAAACTTCAAAATTTAAAAGATAAAGAAATAAATTGTTAGAATTTAAACTTTTATGATGTTGTGTGCTTTTGTGACAGGAGGAACGGGATTCATTGGAGCTAATTTAGTGCGATCGCTCCTATTAAAAGGATACTCGGTTAGAGCGCTCGTTCGTCCCGATAGTTGCCTGGATAATTTACCGAAAAATTGGTGCGTCGTGCGATGGCTACTACGTGCAATTTTGTATTAATCAAGAGCGATTGGAAAAACGAGATCCAACATCGAAAACTATTGGTCTTGATGTTGGGTTGACCCACTTCTATACCGATAGCGACGGACACACTGTTGAGAATCCAAGACATCTCCGTAAAAGCGAGAAATCTTTGCAAAGACTTTCTCGTCGTATGTCCAAGACCAAAAAAGGGTCGAAAAACCGAGCCAAGTTTAGAAAGAAATTGGCTCGAAAACACCTCAAAGTAAGTAGGCAGCGTAAGGACTCATGTTTGTACTCATTGTGGGCATACACAAGATCGAGATTGGAATGCTGCTCGAAACATCCTCTCTATTGGACTCCGTACCGTGGGGCACACGGGAACGTTAATCGCCTCTGGAGACATCGACCTCTGTTTGAGTGGGGAAACTCCTTCAAATAAGCCGAGTCGCGGAAAGAGGAAGCCTAAGAAGTGATTCTTAGAATCTCCGTCCGTTCCACGGCGGGGAGAATGTCAAAAGGTCTAGAAGTAGAAATTGTCAAACCCACTCCCACAGGCGATATTATTCTGCGTTTTTTGCAAGGGAAAATGCCAGCATATGTAAACACGGGATTAAATTTTATCGATGTACGAGATGTAGCGCTAGGACATCTGTTAGCCTTGGAGAAGGGAAAGACGGGCGATCGCTATATCCTGGGTTATCAAAACCTTACTCTCAAAGAGTTATTAGAGCAGTTAGCACTCATCAGTTTTTAGGAGGAAATTTTTATGGATAAAGATACTAAATTTGCTTTGTTAGTAATTGGAGTGCCAATTTTGGGACTCGTTTATTGTGCTTTTATGATGGGATTTTTATTACTCGTTCCTTGGGGACAAAATCATCCAATTGTAACGGCTGCTATTTTTGTTCTCACGCCATCTATAGTTTCTGGTTCTATTTGGCTTATTTCTTCTGCTAAAGCCAAAAATAAAGAGAAATTGGGATTGTAGGTCAAGAGCGATTGGGAAATTGGGACATTACTTTAACACTGTTCAATCGATGAGCGATTATTGAAAAGATAAATCGACCAACCAGCGAACAGTTTGCGGAAAGATAATGACGAGGAGTAATACGACAAACTGCAAAACCATAAAAGGAATGGCGCTTTTGTGAATCTCTAAGGTACTAACTTCCTTGGGGGCTACACTTTGTAAGTAGAATAATGAAAAGCCCACTGGCGGCGAGATAAAAGCAGTCTGCAAATTAATTGCCATCACTACGCCAAACCATACTAAATCGATCCCCAAAGCTTGCGCCGCAGGAACCAATAACGGGATAGCAATAAAACAAATCTCGATAAACTCTAAAAATACGCCCAATACAAAAATGATGATATTGCTCGCAACCATAAAAGCAATATAGCCGCCAGGTAGGTTAACCAGCAGATCGGTAATATAGGTTTTGCCTCCTAAAGCATCGAAAACCAAACTAAATAAAGAAGAACCAAACAGAATCATGATTACTAATGTCGTGACGACAGCCGTTGAATGGGCGGAATCGCGAAGTAGGTTCCAGTTGAGTCGTCGATTGAGAGAGGCTAAGACGCAAGCGCCTACCGCACCTACTGCCCCAGCTTCAGTAGGGGTAGCCAGACCAAAAAATATACTTCCTAAAACCGCAAAAATGAGCAACAGGGGCGGCAAAACTGCTTTGACGACCCGTTGAGCCAAAGCAACGCCGCCTATCTTGCGGACTTCGAGAGGCAACGCTGGGGCAACGTTTGGTTTAAGGAAAGCGAATGCCAAAACGTATAGTACATAAGAACCAGACAGCATCAACCCAGGAATTAAAGCGCCAAGGAAAAGATCGCCCACCGATACGCCGAGTTGATCGCTTAAGACTACGAGTACCAGACTAGGCGGAATCAATTGGGCTAGCGTCCCCGATGCGATAATAACCCCCGTGGCGAGTTGTTTGTCGTATCCGTAGCGGATCATCACGGGTAGGGAAATCATTCCCATAACTATTACGGTAGCCGCAACTACGCCAGTCGTCGCGGCTAGTAGCGTACCGACGACGATTACGGCTAAGGCAACTCCACCCCGCAGCGAACCAAATAAAATACCGAGTGTTTCTAATAACTCTTCTGCTAATCCCGATTTTTCAAAGACTGCACCCAGAAACACGAAAAATGGGATGGCTAATAGGGTAAAGTTGGACATCGTGCCAAACCAAACGTTCGTCAATAATAAAAGTCGATTGATATCGAACGCCCCAACTAGCAACCCGACCCCGCCGAAGACGAGTCCGGTTCCAGCAAACGAAAATGCTACCGGATAGCCGCTCATCAGCATGAAAAAGAAGCCGACGAACATCGCGATCGCTAACCATTCATATCCCATTTCTCTCGGTTCCAGTCATTCAATTTTGGATTTTGGATTTTGGATTTTGGATTTTAGATTCACCCCACGAATAAATTTGGAGGCTTACAACCAATTTTTTCTCGGTTAAGTGGTTTACTCAAAAGGTATATTCTCTTCAGTCTCAGCTTTGAGTGCCCGTGCTACCTGCGAGTATCCCATCAAAATAGCAAAATACTTGATCGCTTGGGAAATACTTTGTAAAAGTAATAACACAAATGCAACGATGACCATTGTTTTAATTGGCGCTCTCGGCAATCCATCGGCATCGGAAGAGACTTCCCAAGTTCCCCAAGTCCCATCTGGCAACAGTCCCCACGATAGCAAGACGGGGTTAATCGTTACCCAGATTCCAATTAGGCAAAAAGGTATTAGTAGCGTAACCGTACCAATGAAATCGACTAAGGCTTTCCTCTTTTCGTTCCAGTTAGCATAGAGGAAATCAACGCGGACGTTTGCCCCATGTTTGAGGATATAGGCAAACCCCAAACAGAAAAGGATTGAGAATAAATACCATTGCAGTTCGATCAATCCATTAGACGAGAGTTTCATGCCGATGAATCGTCCGATGTAGCGGGCGATGACGTTGTAAAATCCCACTGCGATCGTAGCGATAACAAGCCAGTTTAAAATCCCGCCTATCTTTTCTATGATGCTGTCTATCAAATTAGAAAGTTTGAGTAAGGCTTGCAAGACTAAATCTCCCGTCTGCGCTCGATACACGCGATCGTATCAAATCTTAAGGAATTTAAAATCGAATTTTTATTAATCTTTATTTCATAACTAAAAAATTAGTAATTTAAAATCAAAACCTCATTGATTTCGCCTCTTTTTTGAGCATTGCTATTAATATTACGACTAGCTTTAACTCGTTTAATTCTGTAATATTGATAAGATATTTCAAAAAAATCATCATTTACATCTTCATTTTTTGGATCGGAATTACTCAGCATTAATTTAGCTTTTTTGCTATTGATTCGATTAAAAAAGTCTCGCAATCGTATTTGCTCTGAATCGTCAAAGTTATATTTGGAATATGAAGTAAAATCGGAGGTTTTG
>JALOOL010000098.1 GCA_025454425.1 Hydrococcus sp. Prado102
ACTTTCTGAGGTAACTACAGCGCTTACTACATTCTCTGTCGCTTCTACCGTCTTTTCAATCTCATTTACTTCTTCTGATAAGATAGCTGTTGTTTCTGCCGCTTGTTGAATTTCACCAAGTTCCTCGGATAAGTTAGCTGTCATCTCTTCAGCTTTTTGAATTTCTGTTATTTCTTGGGAGGTAGTGCCCTTGTCTAGCTCTTTTTGAATTTTATTAATTTCCTCAGACAAGTTAGCTGTCATCTCTTCAGCTTTTTGAATTTTTGCTATTTCTTGGGAGGTAGTGCCCTTGCCTAGCTCTTTTTGAATTTTATTAATTTCCTCAGACAAGTTAGCTGTCATCTCTTCAGCTTTCTGAATTTCTGCTACCTCTTCAGGAGTACCAGTTGCTTCTATCTCTTGTTGAATGCGATCCAATTTGTTTGATAGGTTAAATAAATTAGTTTTAAAGTCGGATACTAAACCCGTACCCCATTCCTGAAGATTCTGTAAATTAGTGCTGAGATTAGAAATTAAATCCGTACTCCACTCTTGAATATTGCCTAAAGTACCTTGAGTATCGGCGACTAGATTAGTACTCCACGTTTGAACTTCACCAATCTTATCTTGAGTATCAATAACTAAATTGTTACTCCATGCTTGAATAGTTGCAATCTGAGTACCAATATTAGACACTTGAGTTTGAGTCCATTCTTGCAACTCTGGCAGGTCTACTGAGACTGTCAAACCTGGTAGTTTCGCTTGGAAGTTACTCTTAAAAGGATTTGCAGAATTAATAGGAACAGCTTGTTTTGATAGCGCAGAAGTAGCTATTTGGAGATTTTGTATCTTTTTTTGTCCTTCAAAAACTGTGAAATGTTGTTCTGTTGCTTCACCTTCGCCTCGATAAATCTCTGTAACATCAGTTGAGTCAATTAAATTGGAATCAAATGTGGTTAAAGACTGTGCAAAAGCAACAGGTTGAATTGATATTAGTATAGCTGCGATCGCAGGGACGAGTAGGTAGAAACGCATTGCTGTACTTTCCTAGTATGAAAGCTAAGTGTACAGACCGATAATAAAATAGCGATCGGGACAAAATCGGGACAATCTTGAAAAGTTCAAAGTTCAACCGAGATCCAAAGTTCAAAAAATTTACTTGTCTCTTTGTCTTCAATTACGAATTACGAATTATCTTGTCTTCCGAAAGACGTTATTCGATAGCATTGGACAATTGTTGCCCCGGATCTTCAACAATAACAACTGGTTCGGTCGCGATCGCGCTTAACCCTACCGAGGTCAATAATTCTTGCCAATGTTGGGCTAAATTTGAATCGTTAGGACGCTCTAGTCTTAATTGAGCAAGCATTGAAAGAGTATCGTACCAGACTCCTTTTTTGGCTAACTGAACCACAGATTCAAGGGAATCGCTTGAATTGAGGGCGGAGAGACTAGCATTGGGCGTAACTCGATGAATCCATCCGGTTACTTGAGGATTATCGGGTTCTAATGCTTGTCCGCAGATTGTCACCAAAGACCATTTATAATTTTTACCAACCTGTAACGCTGGAGCATCATAGGGAAGTTGAATGCCAATAACTCCTCCATGATTGGGCAATTGTACGCTCATCTGATGGTGATGATTTTTATCCTCGTCCTGAAGACTAAAAAAAGCTTCCCGCGCAGAGGTTTTAGGCACGTACACGAAGATTGTCGGTCGTGCTTCTATCGTTAAACCCAAGTTAGTATGAGGTAACACCGGAGATACTGAAGCGTTGGTTTTTGATGAAGCTTTCAAGCACTGTCCTTCATCTCTAGAACCTCCTCCTGTCGTTCGTTTAGGTGCTTCTCTAGCAGGAGGTTGAAAGGGTACTGCTTTTGCAGGAAAACTTTGGACAAAAGACAACCCCAACCAACAACAAATCAGTAGAGAAGAGATAGAGCAAAGTGATTTTTTGGTATTCATATATACATTCCAAAAGTGAGGAGCGATCGCAATCTTTGGAGGAAAATCAAATGCTAGAAGTAAAAATAATAACTCATACAAATCTTAATTATTACTTTACAACCAATTGCCAACTAACACAAATGCTGCCCAATAAAAAGGATGATCGTATTCTCGACGCAACAAAGCTAGTTGTGCTTGTCGCAAGGCTTCTGCTTTGCTAACTCCAGGTCGTTTGAGATGTTTATAAAACTCGATTGTTAGTTCGACAGTCGATTGGTCTTGCACCGACCATAAAGTTGCTAAAGTACTGCGTGCGCCCGAACGTACTGCAACGCCTGCCAATCCTAAAACAGCGCGATTATCGCCACTCGCTGTCTGACAAGCACTGAGGACTAGTAATTCAATGGGAGCCGTCGCGTTAGTATCTCTCGCCTCCAACAATCGATCTAAATCTTTAACATTAATCCGTCCGTCCCAAGTCAGGATAAAAGTATCTTCAGCTTTGCTGCTAAACTGACCGTGAGTAGCTAAATGCACGATAGGAGCAGGAGTCGAACCAATCGCATTTTTCAAATTCTTATTGGTAAAATCTCGATCTAGCAAAACTTTCGATTCAATTTTAGATGAGATTTGTGTAACTTCAGCGCGAACTCCTGGTAAGGGTTGGAATCCCTGGCGAGACTCGCTCAGTCCAGCCGCGATCGTTTTTAGTGGAATCGATTGAATGGGTCGTGGATTTAGAAGTTGCAAGCCTTGAGAGAGAGCAATATTATACTTCTCAACTAAATATCGTTCGCCATCGTGTAGCGCCGCCATCGGCAAATTTCTTAAATAACCATCCAAAACAAACACTAGCGTTTTAATATTTAAACGTTCTAGGTCGCTTTGAATGGGTTGAATTAACCATTGATAAGCTTGTTGATAGAGTCTTAACCGTTCTTGATTTGAAAAAGCTGGATTGAGAGATTGTCTCATGCGTCGCAAGTGTTCTTCAATCTCGGACTGCGATAAGCGAGTTGTATAGTGACGAATCGGTTGTTTTGGCAGCGAAACGATGACTTCTAGGCGATCGCGTAAAATAATTGGATAGATAGCTGCGGCGCTTTTGTCAACTTCATCAATGGCTACGGGTTTCGTATCCAAACAAGCTTCTCGAAAAAAGTTCTCTAACTCGGCTTGTTGTAAAGCTTCAACAATTTCACGCGCCTTTTTTAAGTTGTTTTGGCTGACTTTTGAAGAATCCAGCAACAAGGCAACATATTCTCGATAGACGGGTTCGACTGTTTCGGTGAAAGATAACTGTACTTCAGGATTAATCGCCACCAAATCGCGACGCAGCAACTGAAGCTCATTAAAAGCGAATTCGTAAGCCGCGATCGCTTTTTGTCTATTTCCTTGACTTTCGAGCAATCTTCCCCATTGCCAAGCCGCGCGAGCCGCAATATCTGAAGCCTCGATTTGCTGGGCTATTTGTAAGGCTTTTTGGGTTAGCTTCAAAGCGTCTGAGTTTTGTTGTTTTTGTTCGTATAGTTTGCCCAACTGGGTTAAGGCGTTAGCCTCGCCTCGCAGATCTCCCAACGACTGCGCCTGTGCGATTCCCCTCGCTAAAATCGCTGCGGCTGTTTGGTAGTGAGGAAACGTAGCTTTTTCTCGTTCCGGTTGCAGTGCGGCTAACTTACTCAGACTTTCGGCAAAATTGACACCCGCATTAATAGAAGTTCGACTGGGAGTTAATTTAGCGATTTTGGCTTCTATAGGCGCAAGAAGTGCGATCGCGGCTTCATACTGCTTTAATTTTATGTAAAGACTGAGTTGATTCAGTTGTGCTTCGAGTTCGACTGACGAGTTAGAAGAACTTTTGGCAGCTTGTTGATAGTAATTTAGAGCCTTCTGAGGTTCTTGTAAATCTCTGGCTACATTGCCCAAACTAAACAGAATCTCGCCGATACTGGTATCGTCTTTTAAGCGTTGTGCGATCGCCAGACTTTCTTCTAATATCGTTTTAGATTCTTGCAAACTTCCTGTCAATTGCCGAATAACGCCCAGACTTTTTAATCCTTTGAGTTTAAGCTGAGAATCTGCTTGAGATTTTAGATTTTTATGTAAATCTGATAAAAGGTTGTTCGCACGTCGATACAATCCTAAGCTTTGTAGTGCCTGAGCTTGATTGATTTGACTGCCAATAATTCCAACTTTATCGTCTGCTTCTCGATAGGTTGCTTCTGCTTGCTGCCAGCTTTCTAAGGCGGCTTGTGTTTGTCCGGTACGACTTTGAAGATAGCCTTGAATGTTGAGTGCTTGAGCGAGAATTTTAACTTCTTTTGTGGAACTGCGCTGCAATAAACTAAGACTTTTATCGATCGCGCCTTTTGCTTGCTGCCATTGTCCCAAGGCTTGATAAGCTAAAGATAGATGGTTTAATGCCCCAGCTTGTCCTACTACATCTCCCTGTTGCCCGAAATCTGAAATAGCTTCTTGCCAAATCGCGATCGCATCTTGATATCTCTGGGCTTCATAGAACTGTTTGCCTTGCTCTAACAAGTCTGAAGGTTGGGAGATGAAAGATTGAAAATGACTCTCGGAAGATTGGGAGACAGGCGCAATACTACTTGCAAATAATAATATTACGACTAACAAACTTAAATGAATGGGAAGCCTTCTCATGCCATTTTGGATTTTGGATTCGGAATTAGGTTCTAATAGTGGTTTTTAACCCTTGTAAACCAAAGTGTCTGCCCCCTAAATCCCCCAATCATGGGGGACTTTTTCCAGTTCCCCCCAAGCTTGGGGGGTTAGGGGGGCGAAACGCTATAAACTAGCTTTTCCTCCGCACTGAGGTTTTTGTTGCCCAGAGGGATTGATAATCGGATCGACGGGTTCGGCTACTAGTAATAAAGTCCCATCTTCATTAATAACCCATCCTTTAGCTTCTACAATAGAATCTTGGGAACGAGAGGAAGGTTTAGACTCTACTGGCGAATCTTGGACATTTTCCACCCCAGTGCGATCGACCGAACGCCTATCTACCCAATAGGTTTCGCCGCGAAGTGTTTGGCTGGGATCTTCTGGCAGTCCTCCTTTTCCGGTTACAGCAAAGACGTTTTCTCGATTTGCCACACACGCAGACGCGACTAAGCTAGTGAGATCGGTCATGATTTCGGGAAGTTGGACGATTCCTACTGTTCTGTTGACATTGGGATCGATAATTTCGATAGTACCATCAACCCCATATTGAGAACTGGCAGTAATATTGCTATCGGGCGATAGAAAAAGACCCTGAGCGTTTATTTGAATATTTCCTCCCGGCCCTCTAACGGCATCGGCACGAATATCGCTGTTTTCAATAGCAATAAAGATATCGGTATCGATATTAATATTTCCGCCGCCGCCCGTACTGTCTAAGACGCTGGTACTAATCGTGCTTCCATTCTCAAGCAAGATAAATTCGCTTGTCAGGCTAATATCGCCGCCACCCGATTGTTTTGAAATTGCGGCAATGTTTCCTCGATTGAGATTGATGCGATCGCTAGTTATGGTAATATTTCCTGCTTGACCCAATCCTTCGCTATCCGTCACGATTTCAGAGCCGCTAGCTATCTCTAGCGATTCAGCGTCGAGTTTTATTGTGCCTCCCTTGCCGATTCCAAAGGTTTCCGCAGTAATTTGACTGTTATTACGAGCAATTAGCGATTCTTCAACATGAATATTAATGTTGCCACCGCCACCAGAAACGGTTGCTGCGGTAATATTGCTTTGGCGATCGAGCAATAATGAGTTAGCTTTAATATCGATATCGCCTGCTCTCCCTTGTCCTGGGGGAATATTTGGGTTACTACTAAAGTTGCTAGTACTAATGGTTGCTCCATCTAGGATAATTAGGCGATCGCTATTGAGCTTAATGTTGCCTCCATCCCCAGTTCCAATAACAGCATTAGCAAACAATCCGCTTGCGCTCCTTTGCCTTTCCGAAGTGCCTATTAGTTCAACCAAGTCGGCATTGATACTCAGTTCGCCAGCATTTCCTGCCCCCCCGGTACTAACGGCGATCTGTCCGCCATCTGAAACGCGCAAACGTTCAGTTTGAATAGTTAAATCGCCCCCTTTACCTGTCGCTCCAGGAACTACTGTTGTAGCCAGAAGGCTAGGACCTGGTTCTCCTACGCCGATTACTTCTATTTCTTGAGCTTTGACTGTTAACGAGCCAGCATCTCCAATCCCAAAAGTACTTGCTCCCACAATTGCTCCATCTGCTATGCGCAAGCGATCGGTTTCGACATTTATATTTCCACTATTTCCAGTTGTGTCAGGACTGGCAACGTCGGCTAATAAGCCACTAGGAACAGATGCTGATGAAGTACCAATGATTTCCACATCTTGAGACTTAACCGTCAAGGTTCCAGCATCTCCAGAACCAAAAGTATTTGTGACTATCTGCCCTCCTTCAGTTAGCCGCAAGCGATCGGTTTCAACGAATAAATTTCCGCCAGTACCACTAGCCCCTTGTTCTACATTGGCAGACAATCTGCTAGAACTGTTTCCTAGAGAAGTCCCGAAAATTCCTACTTCTGTTGCTCTGAGGCTTAAATTTCCAGCATCTCCAGAACCAAAGGTACTGACAGATACTTGTGCCCCACCGATTATTTGTAAGCGATCGGTAGCTATAGTCAGATTTCCTCCCTTCCCCGCAGCACCAGGAGTCACGACAGCAAACAAGCCACTTGGCCCCAAATTTGCACCGCCGCTCAGTTCTATATTCTGGGCTTGAACGCTCAAATTCCCAGCTTTTCCAGCCCCAAATATATTTGCTCCTATTTGCCCTCCATCTGCTACTCGCAAACTTTCAGTGTTAACGTTTAAATTTCCTCCGGTGCTATTAGAGCTAGAAGCTACATCGACAAATAAGCCGCTGGGGATTGGGCTAAAAGGAGAGATCCCTTGTACGTTAACCGATTCAGAAATTTTAACTGTTAAGTTTCCCCCAGTACCAGAACTAAGGATATTAGAAAAGATGACCGAACCATCACTTAGGGTTAAATTTCTTCCTTGTACGTGAATGTCGCCTCCCACCGCACCACTGGTATCGACAGAAGATGCTTGAGAAAGTTGAATATTTCCATAGTCGAGCGTTTTTTGAGTCTTGTTTAGAAAAAGATCCCCATCAACATTACCGACTAATATCCGACCATTTTTGACCGACCAAAGTTCGACTCTTCCCCCTTCTGCTGTCAAGTTCCCGCCTTCAAGAAGAATATCGCCTCCGACTAGTGCCAAAGTTTTTCCGGGTTTGACCTGAAGCCCAACAGGTCGAAAATCCCGAATAATTTCAAAATTATTCGGATTGAGTCCCAGATTATTGCCCGTTCCCTGGACGACAATCTTTCCTGGGTTGGAACCAGTTTGCAAACCTACGGGAACGTTTATGGTTAATAATGGGGGGGCTTGAGGATTTATCGAACTGAATTGGCTGCCATTTGCCCACCGATAGCTGTCGGCAGTAGTCGCGACAAAGGAACCTCCAATATTGAGAGAAGCGTTGGGGCCGAAAATAATGCCGTTGGGATTGAGCAAAAAGAGATTGGCAACGCTATTAGCTCGGAGCGAACCATCTATATTAGAAATCGAGCGACCTGTAACTCGCGTAAAAATGTTTTCAATTGCTTGCGGATTATTAAAAAATGCCTCTCCGCCTGTGGTAACAGAAAATTGCTCGAAACTATGATAGAGGTTGTTATTGACTCTCGTACCGCCAGTAATTTCGTGAGTGTTTCCGCTAGGGGTAACGACAGAATTATTAGGCAAAGTATTGTCTGGAACAATCTGCGCTTGGGCTATACCAGACGAAAAAAATCCCAGACAGCTACCAGGAATAAGCGCACACGACCAGAGGCGATACATAGGATTTCAAGACTTTCTTTAAAATTCTCTCCCGTTAATTATAAGAATAAAGACAAGCGATCGCTCTTTATTTTTTGCCACGATGCTTGAACCGCGATATTAGTCGCAACCCTCCTATGCCAAACAGGAGGCCGCCAACGATAGACGGTTCGGGAACGCTAGCAGATGGAGATAAAGATCGCTTGTCGCTAGCCAATTGATTCGCTAAAAACTGCTGCCATAACGTTTCATCTCGCCACCAACCTTGCTGTCTACCTCCACTGCCCCATCCTATTTCGTAAACTTCACTTTCTTCAATCATTGTTATTACATCCTCAGTGCGGTCTTGGGATAGTCGCGTAGCTGCTTCTGTAGGATTCGCTTCTAGCCAAGCTACCGTAACTCCTAGCCTCGCTGCTAACCGTTGTTTTGCCTGAAGTTCTAGCGTCGCCAGATCGATCGCGCTTCCTTGAAGATTCCAACCCAGTGTATCCATCGTGCGTCTGTCGAGCAGGCTAATATTTCTTCTCTGACCCAGACGAAGTACGGGGTCCATCACTCCTAACGGATTATCTTGCTGTTTCCAATGGCTGGCTTGATATCCATCGCCTCCTAACGTCAAATCTTTTCCGCTAGCAAAGTTGGCTATTCTGGTTTTGCCGCGATCGAAGGATAAATAGGGGTCGCCGCCGATTGAGAGATCGATGATTCCGCTAGTTTGGCTTCTAGAAGAGTAACGAAACATATCCAAGGGCGTTACATAAAGATCTCCGCCTTCATCATCGCCATCGTCGTCATCGTCGTCATCGTCGTCATCTCCAGAATTACTGGTTAACAAATCGGGTCCGTCAACCCCACTGACAAAGCCGAGAACGTGACCGATTTCGTGCATTCCCGTGCTGAGGTAGTCTAACTTATCGTTCGCGACGCTACTATCTTGATAATTGTAGTTCCAGCTAACAGATTGCTCTTTGAGATCGCTAACGAGGATAACGCCATCAAGACCGCTATCGTCGAGCATTCCAAGCGCTTTTGCATTGGCACGGGTTAAATTTATCTGCTCGTTTTCATCCAGAGTGCGACCGTCGATCGTAACATTGTATCCGTCATCATCATTTTGCAAATTGGCATAAGTACTGCGATCGTCTGTGGAAGTTCGATCTCGATACATCCTAGAGCGAAAAGTATCGTAGGATCGATCTGCACTTATCCCTGGTAGCGCTCCACCAATAGCATTTGTTGGCAAATTGTCGTCTGTTTGAGTGTAAATGTTAACAGAAACATTATCGGATAGATTAGATGACCAAATTCCACCCGCCATTTCCATGCCTACCATTTGCTCTAAGCTAGTTCCTGGCGCATAGCTGAAATTGAAAGTTACTGCTCCAGCAGCAGCATGACTCCCAATGACGGCGATCGATGCTAGGAACAGAGAAGCAAAAGGTTTGACCAAATTAATTTTATGAGAACGATTGTTTAACCTTTGAGTAAGAGGAGTAAGCAATAATTAAGGGTGTTGCTGAATTGAAGCATGAATTTCTAAAATCACAGTTTTCTCGATCGCAATCTTGGGGAGTTAGGGGGACAAAATCCTATCTAGATTCAGCGATCCCTGGTTGAGAAACACAATAGCTCTGGCGATCGCGTTTGTTTTTTGGCAGAAACTAATTAATAGATTAAAAATTCGGCATTGCTGAATATAGATATGTTTTCGCCCCCCTGCCCCCAAAATTGGGGGAGAAATTTTGAAAGGCCCCCAGAGTTGGGGGATTTAGGGGGCAAATGCCAACTTCATTAGTAAGAATTCAGGCGTTGAATCAGCAACGCCAAAAATTCATATCAATAAACCTCCCTTATTTTCTTTTGCTCTCTATCAAGATTACTTGTTGCTACGATTTTTACGCAGCCAACTCAATCCCGACACGACTACTAATAAACCTGCCCAACAAGAAGGTTCGGGTATTGAGGCAGAGGTAACTTTACCTGTATCTGTATCTTCAAAACTTGACCCAGAATCTCCCGTTTGCCACCACCACCACTGACTCCTACTTCCAGACCCCCAGCCAAAGGGAGAGTCAGGGCCAGCAATACTATTTAGCTGAGCGAGATCCTCGTTAATTTGTGCTTCTGGGGCTTGCCACCACCATCCCTGATGGCTACCCCCAGAACCCCAGCCAATTGGTGAGTCAGGGCTAGCAATCCCAAGTAGTTTTGCTAAGGCTGCGTCTAGTTCTGTTTGAGTCGGATTTTGACCGTTAAAGGTTTCTTGATACAGTAGCCTTAAAGCTTCTGTAATGTCATTTTTCCACTCGGTTTGTTGAGTTCCGCTAGCATCCCTAATTGTGGCTGCTAAGGTGGTAAGCTGCAACCAAGTCGCGTTTTTGAGGTTTTCTTTTAATTGAGTCGATGAACCGTTGAGCCAACTGGCTATTTGCTCGTCGAGTGGATCTCGAAGTTTATCTCCATAAAGTTTAACCAAATCTGCTAGAGCTTTTTGTTCGTCAGAAGCTCCTTTGAGTGCTTCTTCTAGTCTTGTGTCGGGTTCGCCTCTTTTTTCAAGAACTTTACCCAAGGTTATTTGAATTTCCTGGATTCGCTTTTGATATTCTTCCTCTGCTTTGGCTTTTAGTTCCGACCAGAGTTTGGGATCTAAATCTTTAATGGCATCGCGTTCTATTGCTAATTTTGCCATTTCTGCATTTAAATAATCGGTTAGCACCTTTTCTAGGGCGCTCAAATCTGGATTGCTAGCACTCCAATTGATACTTCCTATGGCAGTTTTCACATCTGCAAGCAATTGGGGCTGCCTATCCCAGCCTATGCTATCGAGCAGTCGTAGGTCGAGGTCTGAAATATTTATTCGTTGACCCTTTTCAAGCATGGGGGTCATAATTCCTCTTGAGTCGCCATCCTGCCAATGGCTGACCTGAAATCCATCGTTAGTCATGCCTGTAGAAAAGTCACCCAGATTATTAGCGCCGCCGTCGAGTGAAAAGTAGGTCGAACCGTTTGTTGCATCGGGAACGCCCATAGCCTTACTCTTGTCAGAATAGCGGACTAAATCCATCGGACTGACATAATCTAAAGTTGGGTCTATGGTCGTGCCTTCTTGAGATAAGATATCTACGGCATCAACTCCACTAACAAAGCCAAGGGCATGACCGATTTCGTGAGTTGCTGAGGTTAGGAGGTCGTATTTATCGCTAGGAACTCCCTCATTGGTGTTGTAATGCCAAGACGCTGCGCTATTGATACGAATACTTGCATCAAAATCGGTTTCGTTGGAACCAATAAGGTCTAATGCTTTGGCATTGGCGCGGGTTAACCAAATGGTTTCTCCTTTTTCAACGGTCGTTCCTTTGAGATAGTCAAAAGTCGTGCCGCTTTTAATACGAGCGGACGCGCTATAATCGTCTGGCGAACTGCGATCGCGATTGAGTTGAGCCAAGAAGTTGCTATAATTTACTCTCGTCATTCCCGGACGCACACCAGCTAGCGCCGTATTAGGAAGCGTACCATAATCGACAAAAATATTGACGCTAACATCATCGGTTACGATATCGAGGAAATCGCTATCGACTCGCTGCGCCGACCAAGCATTGCCAGCTTCCCAAAATACCGACATAACTTCTATCGGCGTTCCTTCTGCAAAGGTAAAATTGAATTGTGCGGCTTTAGCTGAATTAGTAGGTTCAATGAGTGCAGCCGATGCTAACGCGATGGTAG
This sequence comes from Hydrococcus sp. Prado102, assembly GCA_025454425.1. Taxonomy (GTDB): domain Bacteria; phylum Cyanobacteriota; class Cyanobacteriia; order Cyanobacteriales; family Microcystaceae; genus Hydrococcus. The sequence goes on from JALOOL010000098.1 coordinate 11,528, forward strand.
CAACCCACTTACGAGAACTCGCAAGTCGAGTATGGAGAATGTGTGAGTTTGGAATGTTATTTTGCATCTAAAGATTTCCCATTAGATTGCTCTTTCTCGATCGATATTGAGTTACAAACTTGCTGTTTGCATCTAAGAGCTTTTTTGAGTAGAAATGACTAAATAAGGAGTTGGTGACTTGTTTGGAGTAGGCTAAGAATGATAAAAAGATGTCGGTTTTTGAACTCCGATCTGTTTAAAAACGAACTTGACATTTACAAAATTTTCTTAATTAAAATTTAGCATTTTATTGCTGCTTTTGTTCCTAAAATATTAAAAGCATCAAAAAGTAAATTTTTAGATGACTCGATCGCATAGTTTAAGAAAAATCGCTGTTAGCTTGCCGCAGAATTTAAATAGCAACTGTAAAAAATCAATGATTAATTTAATTTTAAGCTTTGATGTTTTTACGAATTGAAAAATATATTTACATTATTTAAGCGGCGGCACTTGTCATAATAAGCTCGAATCGGTAATAATTGTTAATAGTAAAATGCGATCGCTTATTTGATGTATGAGTTGGCGATCGCGCCTTGCGCAGCTACAAAGCCGTTCCCGCGCCCTTGGCAAGCATTACCGAGTAAAAATAAATTGATGCCTTGTTTGAGAAACACGAGCCAAAAACAAACTATCTATATAAGTGAATAATTAACGATCGATCCCCTCAATCAATTTTTTTGCGATGTTACGGTCTACTGTCTCAAATTCAGTTCATCGACAGAAACTAAAATTGCCTCAAAAATACCATTTAATAGGTTATTTAACGGCAATAACAACCATCGTGGGAGTACATATAACATTTTGTTACGTTTCTTATGCCCGCAGTTTAGAACAACAGTTAGACAAACAATTGCTGACCCTAGTACAAGCCGCAGCCCCCAGTTTAGAAATTATACAAGCTAGAGGTCGCAACGAAATAGAGCGCAATCTTTCATGGCGCTATCTGTTCTCAAGTCAAAAGACAAGCTTAGAATGGTTCGATGCTAATGGTAGACTTTTAGCGCGAGAAGGAACTAATTTTCCCCAATTTCCTTTATTGAGAAATGTCTCATTTTCACAGACAAATCAAAGCTCTCCCTTATTTCAACAAAAAAATAGCTTGCGCAGCGTAACAATTGCCATATATGTTGACAATTTAGACCGAGAAAATTTTAACCAGGAAAAACCGTTTTTAGAAGGTTACATTCGAGCTAGTTTATCAGAGCGAGAAATAGCAAATGCTTTAACTCAAAAACGAATAGAATTTTGTTTTAGTGGTATTTTTGTCTTAATTTTGCTCGGTCTTAGCAGCTTTTATCTTACTCAACACAATCGCCTTCCAACGAATCCAATTTCGTTACATTTAGAACAACTTACTAACAATTTATCGCATTATTTTCGCCATTTTTTAACCAAAATTAGCCTTGCCGTCGAGCTAATGTTGAGTCGTCGGGAACAATTTCAGGCTTCAGATATTAAAAAACTAGAAAGGATTGATGTTGTTACCAAGCAGATGCAGCGTTTAGTAGAAAATTTGCTATTTTTAATCCGCGCCGATCTAGAGGAGCAGACAATCGAAATAAAACGCGATCGCTTCTTTCTTAATGTTTTACTACAAGAAGCGATCGCACATTTTGAATCGATTGCTCGAACTAAAAGAATTCTTTTGCAAGCTGACTTGTCTGTTAATCTTGAGGTTAGAGGCGATGCGACTCAACTGAATCAATTATTTTCTCATCTGTTGAGTAATGCGATCTCATACACTGATGCAGGCGGTAGCATTACCCTCTCAGTGCAACCATCGCAAGAGTGGGCGATTGTTTCTGTGGAAGATACTGGTATTGGTATTGCGCCCGAAGACCTACCATGTATTTTCCAATGGTTTTGGCGCTCCCAACAAGCTAAGATTCGGTATCCAGATGGATTCGGTTTGGGGTTGGCAATAGCTGAGACTATAGTTTTTCAGCATGGCGGTAAGATTACGGTTAGCGATCGATTGGAAGGGGGTAGTTGTTTCCAAGTAAACCTTCCTTTATATTAAAAGAAGTAGGGGAGACTTTAGAGAGTGACCAGTTATCAGTTACCAGTTACCAGTTTTCTGAACGCCTCAACTCCTAAATGCCAATCGCTAATCATTGCCTTTTTTTTCAACCAACTAAAACTTTATCCCAAACAGAAGTTGCTTGAAACTCTCTAGCTTTTTGAAGCATGGCATTATCTAATTCTTGCTGACATTCGGGCGCGGCAAAAGCGACATCGTGAGCGGCATCTATATAAGGATAATTCTTCTTCACTTCTTGAGCGCGTCGCTTAGATGTATCGATGCGAAGGAAGATTTTTTCCTGCTGTACCCATTCATTCATTAAAGCAAGTGCTTTCTCAGAAAAAATCCTCGGTACAGAAGCAGAGACAATTCGGGCATTAGGGGCTAAACTTCTGATGTGATGTTCGTCGATGATATCTATATTGTGAGTGCCATCGCTATTTTCCCAAGGAACGGATATGGCAATGTATGTTGCATTTTCAAAAACGCGATCGCAATTTTGGGCGCAAATCACTTTTTGGGACGGAATACCTCTTTGCCACAAGGTTATTTGACGCTTTCGGGGATCTTGCAAGGATGGACTGAGTAAGTGAACGTCTAATCCCCAGGCAATTCCATCGAGAGCGATGTTTTTGCCAATGTTTCCCGTACCAATAATCGCTAATTTGCGTTTCGGTTCGGTTCGGTATAGTTGCAAGTATCGACTTATATGTTGGGCAACATAAGGAGAGTTGATCCCTGGAAGGTTATCGACGGTTACTTTGTACTGCCGTGCCGCCTCTTTATCAATTGCTCTTGTATCTACTCCTCGCCTAATAATCAGTAGATTTTTACTATAACCTACCGCTTTTCGCCAAGCTGCGATCGCCATTTTGGGAACCGCATTATTCCCAACAATCAAAACATCGGGTTGAAAAACTGTTAAAGCGCGATGTAAGATGTCTAAACTCGGATCGTTGTCTTCGTCAGGAGTTTGTTTGAGAGAAATATTGGGAATATAAACAATTTCTTCGTCGCTACAATTTCGATAAAATAACTCTTCTGGAAAAGACAAGACATCCGATTCATTCAAGATAAAATTGGCTAATCTCAAACCTAATCTTTGGATAGTGACCGGATGTATTGGGTGTGAAATGAGGATTTTTGTCATTAGATACCACGAGAATTGGTTTCTGAAGCGGGCGCAGATTGACAAACTACTCTTCAATCGCTTCCTCGGCAGACTTGGTGACATTTTCCCGAAAAAAAGTGACAAACCAGGGACAAAATAACAAAATTAAGAGCATTCGCGTCATCTGCATTGCCAGCACTAAACCAGAGTCTCCACCCATCTGAAGCGTCATCGCCATAATGGGAGTAATACCGCCAGGAGTAGATCCCAAAATAGCGGAGATTGGATTTACACCAGTTACTAGATGAAACCCGTATCCAGTTCCCAGACAAATGAGAATTAACAGCAAAACCAAAACTAGCTCTAGCAATACAGCTTTTGCCAGCGTGCGGACGGCGTGAAAGTTAAATTTTAAACCAATAGAAAGTCCTAAGAGGAGCAATCCTCCCATAAATACCGATCGCGGTATTTGTATTTGATAAGGTAAGAGTAAAAACGCTACTAACCCTACCAAAAATGGGCCGAGAAACAGCGATGCAGGCAAACGTAATTTACGTCCGATCCAAATTCCTAAACTACCGCATCCTGCTAAAACCCCAAGATTTAATAATGCAGGTAGCGACGGATGGGTTTTAACAGGAAGAATGGCAACAGTTTCGATGGTTGGAGCGACGGGAAAGAATATACTAATTATCGCAGGAATGGTTAAGGCAACTAGCAAAAGCCGAAGATACTGAAGTATTGCTACTGCGATCGCATCTGCTCCCATTTCTTCGCTCATGGCAACAATACTCGGACTTGCACCGGGAATGCTGCCTAAAAAACCCGTCATGCGATCGATCCCCGCCCAACGCCATAATAGGTATCCGTTCAGCAAACTCATGCTACCTGTAATAAAAATACAAATCAGTAGGGGAATTGCATAAGTCGCTGCTGTTGTCAAGGTATTTGGAGAAAATCGGATAGATGTTTCCAGAGCGATAATTGCTTGACCGACAATAGAAAAAGTAGTAGGAAATGGTTGGGGATCTTCCTGAGCGATAACATAGATAATTCCTACCAACATAGGAGCTAGTAACCAAGCGAGCGGAACGTGCAACCAGTTGAAGATTACACTAGCTACAATAGCAGTTGCTAACTGTGCGGCGACGAGCGCAATTTTTGATAGCCTCGATCTAAATCGAAATTGCTTTGCCTTTCGGATAAGGCTATTTTGAATTCCTTCTACCAGCATGAAGTAAAAATTTGTAATGAGTTCTTTATTCACTCGTCGATACTCCGCCATGTAGGTCGGCGGCTTACGGCGATCGCAAAGCGGTCAAAGTTATATTAGCATCGCGAGCGAAGCAGGCAATTTTAGGCGTAGCAAACTGAAATTATAATCGCTTCGATCCAAAATCAAGTCATTTTTGAAACCAAATTAAGGGTCTTGCACAATTTTGGTGAAACGAAAGAGAATCGATTTATAAATACGGTTCTGGATTCTCAACGTTCCCTGTTGTTTGACTACTAGCCCCGACAAAAGCAATTCTCTTTCCTCTGAACTATCATCTGCAACCATCTTTCCTTGATGCCAAATTTGTCGGTAGAGTTCTAGTAGCCGAACAGATTGTTTGCTCTTGAGGAGGCGATCGCGGATGGTTCTCAAATGCTCTGGCTCGTCCTGAGATTCCCAATTATCTATTATATTCGTCCGCACTAGGTTCTCAATCCACTCGGCTTCGCCGTTGGGGGGAATGGGCGAGGAAGCACTGCGGATAAGCTTACAGAGCTTTTGGGTGAGAAAAGGCTGCCCGCTCGTCCAGGCTAACACTTCTTTTAGCACGATTTGAGGATTGCTAACTTTCTCGGTCAATCCTTGCAGCAAAGGTTGCGCTTCATGCTCTTTAAAGCCTTCGAGTTGAATAGCCTGACCGATATTAAAAGGAGTTGTCTGGATATCGGTCATCAGATCGTTAGGGGTGGCGACTCCAAAAAAAGCAAAAGTCAAACGTCGATACTCAGGGTTGAGACTGCGCTGGTTATAGCAGGAACGAATCAGAGCAAAAAAGTCATTAACCGGGAAATTCAATCCCAAAACGCTATCAATTTCATCGATAAAAATTACCAAGTTTTTCGGGAAAGCGTCATTTTGTTGACCAACTTCAACTAATAGAACTTCTTCGATAAATTCACTCAATCGCTGAACGGGAGAAAGATCTTCTCGCTCGTGCCACCAAGTTTTTAGATTAACTGCTCTGAGCAAGCCAAAACTTCGCCATAGCTCTACTGCCAAGCCCTTGTACCATCGATCCGGCGTGACGTTTTCGCTGCCAATGCGGGTTAGATCGATCGCGCCGCAGATAAACCCTTCATGCTGAAGATGGCGCATCATCTGTACCATCAGGCTTGACTTACCCATCTGGCGAGGATTTAGGACGTAACAAAATTCTCCGCGCTTTAAAGCCTTATAAAGATAGCGATCTGCGGAGCGTACTACATAAGTGGGGGCATCCATCGGCAAACTTCCGCCCACTTGATAGTCAAAGGTGGAGGATTGTTCGGCACTTCTGAGTAGCTCGTTTTCAAAGATCAGTTCCGCTTGGGTGGCTTTGAGAATTTCTAGCGTTTGTGACAGTTCATGAGTACGCTCTAAGACTTTTTGTTCTAGGGTGCGGTTGGACTCGGCTAGTTCGTCTTTTGCCTGTTGTA
>JALOOL010000099.1 GCA_025454425.1 Hydrococcus sp. Prado102
ACGATGGTAGCGATCGCCTTATTGGAATGGAGAACGATGATTATCTCGATGGCGGTTTAGGTAACGATCTGCTGAATGGTTGGAGTGGCACGGATACGCTTTATGGCGATGATGGCAACGACGTTATCTATGGCGGGTTAGGTAACGATTCCGTCTTTGGCAACGATAACAACGATATTCTCATCGGAACAGATGGTAATAGCGGTCTTGGAACTATCGATAGCCTCACAGGTGGCAATAACACGGACTTCTTTATCCTAACTAACGGTAGGATCGTCTTCTACAACAATAACCGCGTTGCTGGCCCTGGCTTGGGCGATTATGGACTCATTAAAGACTTCGACCCGACTGAAGATTTTATCTTCCTCAAAGGACAAGTAAACGATTATTTCCTTTCTGTTTCGCCATTTACTAACTCTAATATTCCAGGAACGGCTATTTATTACGATAGCAACCAAAATGGATCTTACAGTACTACAACCGATGAGTTAATTGCGATCGTCCAAAATGTCAACGAACTCGACCTGGGCGAAAACTACTTCCGCTATATTACCAACGCTAGCATCAGCAATGCCTATGCAGTCGAAGGATATAGTCGCTTTGCAACCTTTACCGTCCGTCTGTCAGAACCCATTAGCGATGCTATTTCCTTCCGCTATACTACCGTCAACGATACAGCCATAGCACGAGCAGATTATGTCCCAAGGACGGGATTTGTTACCTTTGCCCCAGGTCAAACCCGACAAACCATTAATATCCCTATCCTCAACAATAATTTTAACGAAGCTAACGAAACCTTTCGAGTTGTTCTAAGTTATCCACACAATCCCACCGTGGCAAGAGATGTTGGGGTAGGGGTTATTAGCAATACTTTGCGATCGCCAGTTAGTATTACTTTACCAAGATTCGTAGAAAACTTAGCTCTAGTTGGCAAGGGCAACATTAACGGAACTGGTAATGCCCTCTCAAATATCATTACAGGAAACCCAGGTAACAATCGACTGTCGGGATTGGCGGGTAACGACAGAATTTTTGGCGCCCCAGGCAATGACTTACTCTTTGGTGGAACTGGCAGCGACCGACTTGATGGCGGTGTCGGCATCGATCGGATTTTTGGTCAATTGGGCAACGATACTCTAATTGGCGGAACAGGTAATGATATTCTAGCTGGTGGAGTCGGTAACGACCTACTCGATGGGGGTTTGGGCAACGATACTTTAATTGGTGGTACTGGTCGCGATCGCTTTGTTTTCCAGTCTCCCAGACAAAGAATCGATTCTATTACCGATTTTAACCCCGTCGCGGATACAATTGTCGTCTCGACGCGAGGATTTGGCGGAGGATTGAGACGTGGGGTACTGCCTGGATCTCAGTTTCATCTTGGTTCGGTTGCGGCAGACAGAAGCGATCGCTTTATTTATAATCAAACTAATGGCGTATTATCGTTCGATCCTGATGGTATCGGAAGATTAGGAAGAACTGCGATCGCTCTTCTCGACCCAGGATTGCCCGTGACTCATCCCGATATTGTAGTTATTTAACCCGAAGACTCTGGTATTGCATCCATGCAACTCTACTAGCCAAAAGCGATCGCTTATCGGAAAATAGATTTTTATAGGTTATTTTTTCTTGAAATGAAACAATTTTTTGCGATTATTGCAATAGTTATATTTTGGCTAGGAACTAATTTTTCGCTTCCTGTAGCCGCAGATACTATTAATGGCGCTCAAATATTTAACGTCAATTGTGCTGGCTGTCATATCAATGGCGGCAATATTATCAGACGGGGAAAAAACCTGAAGAAAAAAGCTTTAAAAAATAATAAAATGGATTCTATAGACGCGATCGCCTCTATCGTCACTAATGGAAAAAATAATATGTCCGCTTATAAAGACCGCTTAAGCGAACAAGAAATCCAAGAGGTTGCTGTTTACGTTCTAGAACAAGCAGAAAACAACTGGCAATAAAATAAAAAATATTAGTTGAAATTGCTTATGTCTCCTTTTCCAAGTTTGATTACAGTACTGGCTTTATTAGTTTATTTAATTCTGACGATTAATGTAGGCAGAGCAAGAGCGAAATATAAAGTATTGCCGCCTGCTACTACAGGAGATCCCAATTTTGAAAGGGTTTTAAGGGTTCAACAAAATACGTTAGAACAGTTGATTTTTTTCTTGCCGCTGCTGTGGATTTTTTCGTTTTATATTAGCCCTGTATGGGGTTCTGGTATTGGTGCAGTTTGGATAATCGGACGCATTATTTTTGCTTGGGGATATTATCAAGCGGCTGAAAAAAGAGCGATCGGATTTGGTATTACTTCTCTTAGTAGTATGGTGTTATTGCTAGGTTCGCTAGTAGGAATTAGTTTATCGTTAATCAATTTTCAGTTTTAAAATTCGGTAGAAATGTTGGCAATACTTAAAGCGCCTGCTGAAGATGGAGCTTTAAGTATTGCGATCGCGTGTTAGAACTATAGAACAGAAGCTTAGGAATGGTTAAAAGTTTTCCCGATTCCCCAACTATATGAAGGGATTTCCAAGGCTTATTGCCAAAATGAATAAATTCGATTGTTTACGATATTTGGTCTTTTGTTGGGATGACTTTTGTTATTCTTCTGCCTAGATTGATGGAAGAGGAATATTCTAACGATTCAACAGAGGGAAGCGAACACTTTTGTATAGTTAATTAAGGCATTTTTTAAAATGACCAATCTTTTTGACTTACCGCTCGTACTTCCTAACAATGAAGTATTTGAGTCGCTCTTATCAAGCAAAAATATTCTCATCGAACGCATTATTTCTAGAGGACAAACAACGCCAACGGGTCAATGGTACGACCAAGATAAGGATGAATGGGTTATTTTGCTTCAAGGAGAAGCAGAACTCTCCTATGAAGATGGTTCTAAAATCATGCTCAAAAAGGGCGATTATTTATTAATTGGCGCTCGCCAAAAGCATCGTGTCGAATATACGAGCGCCAATCCTCCTTGTATTTGGCTGGCTATTCACGGGAATTTCTTTGTTTGATAGGCTAGTGTAAAGCTATAAAAATTCATTCAAAAAAGAAAATGATTCTGCCAGGTACAACAGTTCGCGTTATCAACCCCGACGATACTTATTACAAGTTTGAAGGACTCGTTCAAAGAATCAGCCAAGGAAAAGCAGCCGTTTTATTTGAAGGCGGTAACTGGGATAAATTGGTAACTTTTAATCTATCTGAATTAGAAGCCGTAGAGCTAACAACAGGCAAGAAAAAATAATTCTAAACTCTTGAAGCGCGATTTTCTCAAACAAAGGCGGAAGGCAAATGATTTTTGCTTTCTTCCTTCGTTTAAGCGAACTACCTGCATTGACCCTGCGGTATGTAAACTTCCAAATACGCGGGGGATTGCCTCTGTCTTCCTAGATTTTTTATATTCCCTCCAAGAGAAACTTATTGTTCCAAAATCCTTGAAGCTTTTGTAAGAATTTAGGTAATGAATGGTTGCGATCGCTTCATTGTCATCGCGAGCGCCATAAAAATCTTACCTCTATTCCTCAGCCAAATATCTATTAATCTTGACTTCTAGAAGTAGCGGCAACATCTTGGGTTAGGTATTTCTATTGAACTTTAGAATATGGAAGAATCTGTTGGGCGATCGACAAGATACATTACTTGTTATCTTTATATTGAACTCCGATCGCTGATAACTGGTCACTGTTCACTGGTCACTGATAACTGATATAAATGTCTCAAACATTTCAAGCTCGTATTTACGTTACGCTTCGTCCTTCCGTTCTCGATCCGGCTGGAGTGGCGGTAGAATCAGGAATTAAGCAATTAGGTTACGAAAGCGTAGAAAAGGTTAGGATCGGTAAATATATAGAACTAACCCTCGCAGCAGAGAATGAAGCGCAAGCACGAGAACAGTTAGATTTTATGTGCGATCGCCTGCTGGCAAATCCAACGATTGAAAATTATCGCTTCGAGTTAACAGCTATTTCTAGTTCGGCAACGGTAGGGTAACGCCAATGAAATTTGGGATTGTAGTCTTTCCAGGGTCAAACTGCGATCGCGATGTGGCGACGGTTAGCGATGGGTTACTCTCGCAACCAACTCGCATGGTTTGGCATCAAGAAACCGATATTTCCGATCTAGATATTATTGTCGTTCCAGGGGGATTTAGCTACGGGGATTATCTTCGCTGTGGCGCGATCGCGCGTTTTTCTCCCATCATGAAAAGTATCGTCGAACACGCTAAGGCAGGTAAATTTGTCTTGGGGATTTGTAATGGTTTTCAAATCCTTACCGAAGTGGGATTGCTCCCTGGGGTATTGACGCGCAATCGCGACTTACATTTTATCTGCGATCGCGCTCCTATTAGAGTTGAGAATACGAATCTTCCTTGGACTCAAACCTATTCCCCCAAGCAAGTCATTACCTTGCCAATCGCTCACGGAGAAGGTCGTTATTACGCCGATGAAGATACGCTTAAAGCGTTAGAAGATTACGGTCGAGTAGTATTTCGCTATTGTACGGCAGGCGGCGCGATCGATGAGAGCGGCAATCCCAACGGTTCCCTCAACAACATCGCTGGAATCGTCAACGATGGCGGTAATGTTTTAGGTATGATGCCCCATCCAGAAAGAGCCTCAGATGTGCTTTTAGGAGCAACAGACGGACGCGGATTGTTTGAATCAGTTATTAACTCATTAGTCCTTAGTTCCTAAATGGGGTAAATAAAAAATGATACTTATAGCGTTTTTCAAATCAGTAAGGGACATCTAATTACTTTCCTCCTGTAAAGACGAGGCATGGGGGCTGTAAAGACGCGATATATCGCGTCTCTACTACTTTCCTCCTGAACTCATCATTAATGACCGATCGCGATCGCTAATTAGTTTCATGTAAGATAGGGCCAAGTTGCCTCATCTGACCTGTAGTTTTATATTTTTTTTCTTGAATTTTCAGTGATTTTGTGTTGACAAAACTAGTTTTGAGTGAAAAAAGTTGCTCTGTAGATACCAAAATTTCTTCTGAAGTTTGTAAAACTATTCCGCCAAAAGTAAATTTAATACTCCAGTTACTTTGTCCTTTATGAAAATAAACTATGCCAATCTCTTCTGTAAAATTCAGAGAAAATCGATTGGCAAGTTGTTCGAGTTCTAATTGGGCGCGCGCGATCGCAACCGATAATTCATTTTGTAATTGTTCGTTTAGAATAATCTGGTTATTAACCGTTTGAATGGGTTGAATATTGGAATTAGTTGGCGGGTTAGAGAAATATTCAAAAGGTTGAATGTAAGGCGATCGCGATGGCAGAATTGTTCCCCAGGATAAATAGGGAACCAACCAGAAAATACTACTAACAAAAATTAAAGAAAAACAATTTTTTCGACATATAAAAGGTGACATAAACTAACAAGCATTCAAATTTGGGGAATGGGGAATGGGGAAAGGGTAAACGCTTCGCTGGGGAAAAGGGGAAAGGGTAAGGGGGAAAGGGAGAATATTTATTTTTGAACTTTGTTGGCGTAGCCCGTCTGAAAGACGTACTTTGAACTTTGAACTTATATCCTCATTTATAAACTTTGCAAAACATTTTTCATTTTTTGCACTAACTCATAGCCAACGCCACTAGTAATTCCTTGCTCTTGAAGCAGTTGTTCGGCTTTTTGTACGTCTTGTAGTGCTGCTTGTTTATCTCCAATTCCTATGCGAGTAATTGCTCGATTGATATAAAGTTCGATATTTTGAGGTTCTTTAGCAATTTTTTGGGTGTAAAGTTCGATCGCAACTTTAGAATCAGCCATCATTCCTGATGCGTCGTTAAGGTTAGCGCGGACGGTAGCGCGATATCGGTAAGCATCGGCGTAATCGCTTTGAAGGTCGATCGCTTTGTTAAAATCTTGTAGCGCACCCTGAAAATCTTGTGCTTGGGCGCGGAATCCTCCACGATTGAAGTAAACGACTGCATTATCTGGTTGAAGTTCGAGCAACTTAGTACAATCGGCGATCGCTTTGGTAAAGTCTTTTAACTGGGTATAGATTGTCGCTCGTCCTAAATATGCCTGGGCGATAATGTTTTCGGGCGCTTTTGCGTCAATAATGGCTGTATAATCGGCGATCGCGCCCTGTGCGTCTCCCATCGCCAGATGAGTCGTTGCCCTACCAAGATAGGCAACGAATTTGTATTGATTGGATTCTGGAAACATAGCGATCGCTTTGTCGAGATCTGCGAGTGCTTGTTGATGTTTTCCCAAGAGCGTGTAAACGCTTCCGCGTCCGCTATAGCTAAAATAATCGTTGGGTTGCAGTTCGATCGCTCGACTATAATCGGAGATCGCCGCTTGATAATCTCGCAAATTAGCATTAGACAACGCTCGCAAGGTATAAGCAAAAAAGCTCTGTTTTAGGGCGAGTGCTTGCGTAAAAGCCTCTTTTGCTTCTTTGTAGCGTTCTAAGCTATTGAGAATTTGACCGCGCCTAAAGAAGAGGACAAAATCTTGAGGTTGCAATTGAATGGCCCTATCGATAGATGCCAGTGCTTCTGAAGATTTCTTAGCATAGTCGAGTACCATCGCGCGATCGCGCCACGCTTCATAGAAACTCGGTTCGATCTCGGTCGCTCGTTGATATGCCGCCGCAGCTTCTAAATATTTATCTTGTGCGTCGAGTGCCGTTCCTTTGGCATAATAAGCTTGATAGAAATCTGGCTTGAGTTGAATAGCTCTATCGAAAGCTGCGATCGCTTCTGGATACTTCCTCAAACGCCACAATTGGTTCCCCCAGTTCAACCACTCGAACTCGCTAGCATCTCGTGCGGGTTCTTGCTTGGGCAACATATTTTCTTGAATCGCTGCCACTTCCGAGGCATTGAGCGCAGGAGGAGCGTTAGTTTCTACTTTTAGAAGCTTAGAATCTAGATTAGCTTTACTAACTAATCCCAAAAACGTGCGAATCGGTATGCCCAAACCGCGACCGAGATTGACTTCTACCGTTTGACCATCGCGATCGATTTCTACACCTGCTTCAAATGCCGTATTAATGCCTATAACCCGTCCGAGTTGGTCAAATACTGGCCCTCCGCTCATTCCAGGTTCTGAGAGGTTACTGTAGACCATTTCGTAGCCATTCGCCAAGGAATAAGAATTCTGCGCCGCAACCATCGTAACCGCTTGACTAAAAGTAGTTCCCGCCGTCAAAGTACGCCTTGGATTACTGGTAGTACCCGATGTTGTCCCAGGAAATCCCGATAAAAATACCAACGGTCTATCTTCTAAACCGATATAGTAATCGGCTAGGGTTGCAACTTGATAAGTCTGGGAACTAGTAAAGGGTAATAAGACCATATCTATCCCTTCAAACTTTTTCGCTGCCGCCGCTTCAAATTGATATTTCTTACCATCGGGGGTAACGATTTCGTATTGGTCTGGGTTGGCAATGACGTGAGCAGCCGTTAATACATAATAAGTTTGCCCTTGTCGAGCGACGATAACGCCCGATCCATTCCCATTTTGACGCGAAGAAATTAAAACGGTAACTTTTTGAGCAATTTCGTCTACTTTAGCCGGAATTCCCGTATAAATAGTATTAGTAGCAATAACGTTTTCGGGCAAAGTTACGCCAGCCAAAATAGCAACGGGAATAGCAAAGCTACTCTCGCGCATTTGTTGAATGGTTTGTTCGTTAGGACGAGAGCCATCTTGATAGGTATAAGAATTGTTTAAAATTGCCCCTGCACTCTGCCCTAAAATCCCGATTAGCTTGCCTTGCTCGTCGAGTAAAGCCCCGCCGCTCATGCCTTGTTTCGTTTCGTTGCTAAAGCCGATTTGATAGCCACCAACGAGCGGTTTCTGGGCGATCGCAGAGATTTTACCGCTATTAAAAGCTAAGCGATCGCTTTCAACGGGAAAACCAGCCGCAAAGACAGCTTGCTCGCTAGAAAGCGTTTTAGAATCGCCAAAAGTTGCGACGGTATAATTTTGCGAAGCTTTAAATTGTAGGAGTGCGAGATCTGGTTGGGACAAACGATCCTGTTGTTTGAGAATTGCTTGATGAATCTTCCCGTCAGGAGTTTGGATACTATAGGATTGAGCGCGACTAACAACGTGTTCGTTGGTAACAACGGTATAAGTTTGTCCGTCTTTGGCGATTAAAATGCCCGATCCTTGACCCTCGTCGATCAGAACTTTCACGGTAATTTTACTGGCAAGTTGCTCGATCTGTGCTGATGAGAGTGGGCTAGCTGTCGCAACTAAATTAGTCGCATTATTTTTGGTTAGCGAAACGGACGAACAAGCACCGATCGTTGGAAATAGCAACAAACAGCTTAAATAAGCGATAAGTAAGCGATAAGATTTCATAAAAATTATGAATTATGAGTTATGAATGATGAAAATTAGAAGTTCAGGACGGAAGTAGTTCAAAGTAAATGTCCTTTCTTGTTCCGTACTTCCGAATGAGCGACTTCCGACTTCCCCTTGTCCTACCAAACTCCAGGGCGCACGCCATGCACCCCTACTGGTAACGATCGCCCCATAACTCTCTGTCAGGGGCTTGTCCCGTCTTTAATTACAAATTCTTTGATAACAGAAAAAGTCTCCCCTACTCCTCTACTTCCCTCCTGAACTACTGAACTACTGAACTACTAAATTTATTGTTCTTCTACCGGAGCAGTACGCAGAAACGTTTCGATATCAACTTGGTAATAAACTTGAGGAGAGCCAGAATTGTGTAGGATCGGCCCCGTACTGCGACCGCTAAGAACATCGTTGAAGGAATTAAGAACCCGTAAAGAATCGTCGGTCGATCGCAAGGTCATCAATAACGTCTGACACTCGCCGCGATATGCGGTAGCCGTACAAATAACGGGTTGACCGTTCATTCTCCCGTTAGTAATCATCTTGAGCGTTCCATTATCGTAAGCTTCTTGAAAGCGAGGCGAAACTTCATCGCAGCGCCTTTGGGGAGAATAGCTAGCAAATTCCTCAGTTTTCCAACGCACGATCGCAATTTTTCCTTTTTCTGTCCAAGCAAAGGTCGTAGGCAATCGCTCTCCCGTTCCTTTGTTGAAGCTTTGATTGCAAATAAATTGCACCTTTTGATTCTCTTTAGTATCGCTCTTGGCGGGTTCGGGTAGCGGATCTGGTGCTGGTTCGCTCCCATAGGTAGCAGTAGTACCCTCATTAATAACCGTAAGAGGTTGTTGAGAGGGTTGAGTGGCGATCGCGCCATTTACTTCATTGACTGAGTTTTGGCGAGATTGGCTATTTTGGGTACAGCCAAAACTCATCACTGCGATCGCGCTTAAGATAATTAGTAATTTAATCTTCATTATTCTTCCTCCACAGGAGCGTTACTGAGAAAGGTTTTCATATCGACTTGGTAATAGACTTGCGGAGTTCCAGAACTGTGTTGAATCGGGCCAGCACTGCGACCATTGAGAACATTTTTTAACTCGTTAAGTATTTGCAGGGGATTCTCTTCCGGTCGCAGCGTCATTAATAGCGTTTGACAGGCTCCCTTATCTTCACTAGCAGCACAGATCGCGGGTTGTCCGTTGATTGTGCCATTAGTAATAAAATTCAAAGTGCCATTATTAAAAGCTTCTTGAAAACGGGGAGAAACTTCTTCGCAACGTTTCTGAGGTGAAAAAGCTTGACCGGAACCCCATTTCTTTGACCAACGAACGATCGCTATCTTTCCTTTTTCTGTCCAGGCGTAAGTCGTCGGAAGACGTTGACCGCTGGCGCGATCGAATCCATCGCTACAAATAAATTTCACCTCCGATTGCGCGTGAGTCGTCTGGGCGAAAAATGGTATGGTAGCAGCGATCGCGCTGGTTGTTAAAATGGCAATAAATCGCATCATCATAGTTGTTCCTGATAATTTTTAATCAATTTATTTGACTAAGGCTCTGACGTTATAATTTCCTACTTCTCCCGTCTCAAACGCACTCGTCATAACTAAATAAACGCCATCAGCAGGCAGAGTCGCTTCTAATTTGGCATTGAAATTATTAGCTGCAATATCGTCGTTTTGAGCAATAACTTCTTTTCGATCGGGAAATAACAAAATGACGGACGGATCGATCTGTTGGCTGTCTACCTCAATCGTCACTTGTTGACCTGCTTTCCCTTCAAAGGCGTACAGTCGGTAGTAACTATTATTAGGTAAGAGCGGATCGCCCGTTGCAAGCGCATCTGTAAAAGGTTGACCGTCTATCGGTAAAGCGCGAACATTTTGCGTTGGTTCCTGGGTTGGCTGTGGTTGTTCGGCAACGGCAGTTGTTGGGGCTTCTCCATTCTCCAATGCCACTAAAAAGGTCTGTGCCAGTCCAATTGAAAGCGCAAAGTTAACCCCAATACTGCCTTCGCTGCGACTGATCGCTTGTCCTTGAGTATCTGTTACGGGAGCTACCCAACCAAAGGTATTAACCCCGATAACTTGTGCCTCGGAGTTGAGTAAAGGGCCGCCAGAATTGCCTGGGTTAATGTCGGCATCGTGCTGAATTAAATTTCCGCCATCGCGAATGCCGCTGACGATTCCAAAAGTATACGAGTTACCCAATCCCAAGTCTAAGGGCGTTCCGATCGCATAAACGGTCTGTCCGACTTGAGTCGATTTGGGATCGGCTAAAGGTAGCGTCGGTAAATTTTGTTTGTTACGAATTTTAGCAGCGGCTAAGTCTAAATTCTCTCCCGCAAAACCAATTACGTCAGCTTCTAGTTTGGTTCCATCCGATAGAATAACGGTTACCACAGGCGGGGCATCTTTTAGGACGTGGGCATTGGTAATGACAAGACCGTCAGGAGTAACGATAAAGCCGCTACCGTGACCCTTGCCAATATCGATGGCGACGACAGCAGGACTGGCTTTTTTGTATACGTCAATGCGAGTTTTTTCTTCTTCAGTTTGGGCGACTAGTTGAGTTGATGGGTTAGAAGCAATGGGGGTTGAGGCGCGATCGCTTTCTTGCGTCTGCGATCGGCTTTGCCGCTGCCCGGAGGGAAATCGCGAAAGCTTATCTGGACTGCTAACACACCCCATTAGCCAACTCGTTGCAATAGCAGCAATTGCTAAGCGCAGGACTTTTCGGTTCATTCAACAACCCTCGCAAAGTAAAAGGCGATTCACATTAATCTCTTGTATCTGTATAAATTTGTTTATGCAATTTTTTGGTGGCTTGGTTTGAATTAGTAAGAAAATCTTAATAATAGGGATAGGTGACTGGCGATTAAAACGGTTACTATTTATACCGCTATTCAAATCCTGTCTTATACTTGAATCTAGAGATAACCCGCTCCCGATAAAAGCGCTATGAATGACCGCGATCGCATCGATAGTTTGCAGTGGACACCAGCAGCTAAAGCTAAGCTGAAAAATATTCCTTTTTTCGTTCGTCCTCAAGCTCGTCAAAAAATTGAAGAATTAGCTCGTTCGGCTAATTGTGACGAAATAACGCCTGAAATTGTAGAACAAGCAAGAGTCGAACTCGGACAGTAAATACAGTTATCAATGATTAGAGTTCAAAGTTCAAAAAAAGTTCAAAGTTCAAAGTACGTCTTTCAGACGGGCTACGCCAACAAAGTTCAAAAATAAATATTCTCCCTTTCCCCTTTTCCCCAGCGAAGCGTTTCCCCTATATTTAAAGATTGTATTTTTGATTTTTGCCCATAGGTTTAATGTATCGCTATCTTCTGTTCTATAAGCCCTATGGCGTATTATGCCAATTTAGCGACGATCGCCCCGAACAAACTCAACGCTTAACGCTAAAAGATTACATTACCGTTCCCGATGTCTATTCAGTAGGACGACTCGATTACGATAGCGAAGGATTGCTGTTGCTCACCGATAACGGACGCTTGCAACACCGTCTATCTCACCGAAAATTTGCCCATCCTCGTACTTATTGGACGCAAGTCGAACGAATTCCCGACGAAACAGCACTCGATCGCCTGCGAGAAGGAATTAAAATTCAAGATTATCAAACACGTCGCGCGATCGTCACCAAATTACCCCAAGAACCCGATTTACCCCTTCGCGATCCGCCGATTCGCTACCGCAAAAATGTTCCTACTTGCTGGTTAGAAATGACCCTCACCGAAGGACGCAACCGTCAAGTTCGCCGCATGACAGCAGCAGTTGGCTATCCCACTCTACGATTAGTTCGAGTTGCTATTGGCATTCAACAAGGACGAGAAATCGCTCGACTTCGCCTCAACGGGCTAACACCGGGAGAATGGCGCGATGTAACCACAACAGAACGTCAGAGCCTAGAAAAATTGCTTGACAATTAATTAACTTTGTGATATAAAAAGCTTTCGACTTGTAATCACCATTGTTCTCTTGCTCGATTTAAACGTTCTTTAATTCTATTCAAACGAGCCGAACTATCGATAGGAGCGCGAGGAGAGGGTAATTGTGTATTGGGCCAGTTGGGAAGATCGTTACAGGGACAGCTATTAGGTTGTATACCTAATTCAATGGCGGGCACTGGCATTCCGCATCTAGCACAAGGGTCAATATCCCACATAGGAGAAAGAAGTTGCTCGATGGTTTGTTCGGTTCCTTCAAGATAGCAAGTAACTCTGCTGGCTAAGATGCGTTGCCAGCAGGATTCAAATTCTTTAGAATAGCGATCGCCTTCAATAATAGATTTAGGCAAAAGAACTTCCTGTCCGTTGCCGAAAACAACCTTTTTTCCTAACTGAAACCAGTAGGCAAGATATTGTTTTACATTCTCCTGAGATGCCATAATTTAGATCGCGATTGCTGTGTACTTACTCCTCCATGCTATCGTTTTAATCTCGCGATCCCAGGAATTAAGAATCTTTTAAGAACTACCTGCACTTAGAATAATAGTCGTTAACTGGTAACTGGTCACTGATTTAACGGTTTACCTAAAAGGCTGAGATTGAGAACGTGTCCTCCTGTGACTAGATAAACTGGATTGGCGATCGCGCCGATTTGACGAACTAAATTCCCCAAGCGATCGCGAAATAATCTCCCAGTCTTGTATGCAGGAACTACGCCCCATCCGGTTTCTTCTGCCACAAAGATAGTATCCACTTTTGTCTGTTGAAGGCAATCGAGCAAGCTAATAGTTATATCGTGCCAAATCGAGTCATCGCGATCGAGCAGATTCGCGACCCAAGTTCCCAAAGAATCCACTAATAAACATTGCTCAGGAGTAGCCGCAGCCAAAATAGCACCTAATTCTATAGGGACTTGTAGCGTTTGCCAATCAGCAGGTCGTCTGAGGCGATGGAGATCGATTCGTGCCTGCCATTCTAAATCGTTTTCGTCTACCATAGCAGTAGCGACATAGGTGACAGGCTTACCCATTTCTTTTGCAAGGGTTTCTGCCCATTCGCTCTTGCCCGAACGGGCTGCTCCTGTTATGAGAATTATTTGTCTGGGTGTCAATTGACTTGCGATCGTTAGTAATCAGTTATCAGTTATCCGCGATTAGAGTTCAAAGTTCGTAGAGACGCGAAATTACCCTACGGGAACCCTTTCAGGGAACGCGTCTGTACAAAGTTCAAAAATTTAGGAGTTTAGAAGGAAATTAGCAAGTATTCTTCCTTATCTCACACTTCCGACTTCCGACTTCCGACTTCCGACTTTCCCCATTCCCCTATCCCCGATGCCCGGTGACGATGTAAGACACGCGCTGAGCAATATTGGTGGCGTGGTCTGCCATTCTTTCAAGATGACGGATCAGCAGTCCGAGTAAAAGGATCGGTTCCACAACCCCTTTAATATCTCGCTGATATGCCAGAGTTGTGTAAAGGCGATCGTAAGCATCATCTACCGTATCGTCTAATCGCTTGACTTTTTGACCGGCATCGGATTCGAGTTCGGCAAGCGAGACGAGACTAGTTGCTAGCATAAGCTGTGCGTGTCGCGACATGGCTTCAATTTCGCTCATGCAAGCGTGAGGAGGATAGGGAAAAAGCTTGATAGCGATTTCTGCTGCATCTTTAGCATAATCTCCGATTCGCTCCAAATCTCGAACTAATTGCATAAAAGCACTTAAAACGCGCAAATCTTGAGCGACGGGAGCTTGAAGTGTCATCAGCGTAGAACACTCTAACTCAATTTGACGGTAGTAGCGATCGATTCGTTTATCGAGTGCTGGAATTTTTTCGGCGGCGGCTAAGTTTCTCTCAAATAAGGACTGATGGCTCAGGCGAAAAGACTCCTCAACCAGCGTCCCCATACGCAGAACCTCTTGTTCTAAGCGTCTGAGACAGCGTTCAAAATGCGCTCTTTCAGAATGGTGATTATGCAAAGATAGGCTCACTAGTTCGTGCCCAAATAATAATTAAAGATATTTTTTATAGGAGTAGAAAATCAAATTTTCTACCATCAATTATACTTAATGAAAAAAAAAGTGCTATATGTCTTTAGATTAAGGCTTGTATAAGTTTAATGTAACAATAATTACTCGAATTCTTAATTTTGATGCTTTGGCATTTCGATTTTCAGCCAAGCACCACCAGTTTCGGGGTGGTTTTTAGCAACGATCGCACCGCCATGTGCTTTAATAATTTGCTGGGCGATCGCGAGTCCCAATCCGCTACCGCTGCGAATGGGTAAGGTTTCAGTAGCGCTTGCGTATCTAGCTCTAGAAGCATCGCCTCGATACAGGCGCTCGAATACGTGGGGAAGATCTGAGGCATTAAAACCAGAACCCGCATCGATAACGTTAATTTGAACGGTATTTGCGTCAGGGGTTTCTATTTCAACGCGAATACTGTTGTCAACAGGACTATGCTTGATAGCATTATCTAATAAATTGAGAAAGACTTGCGTCAGACGAGCGCGATCGGCTTGTAGCGATACCGAATCGGGAGCGCGATAGTCGAGAGTAATATTTCTTTGTTCTGCCAGAGGCATTAAACTTTGCCAAGCCGCAAAAACAATTTCTTGTAGTTCGACCGATTCATAGGAAAGATGGCTATTGGGATTTTCTTGTAACTGGCTCAGATCGAGCCATTCTTGAATCAGGGTCATCAAGCGTTTCGTTTCTTTGAGCATTTGCTCGACCCAACGGCGTTCGGGATAGGAAAGGCGTTTTTCTAAAGCTTCTGCGACTAGGGAAATGGAAGTCAGCGGCGTTCTTAATTCGTGAGTGAGATCCGAAAAAGCCCGATCGCGCGATCGCATCAATTCTACCAAAGGTTGTCGGTTGTCCAAAAAAACGCCGACTTGTCCTCGATCGAGCGGGTGACTCAAAGCTTTAAGCGCGATCGATTTTTCTCCTTCGCTTGCATAATAGGTTGGATAATATACCCATTCTTGACTTTGAGGTTTTTGTGTCGAACGGGTTTGTTCGATGAGTTGATCGAGTTCGTAGGAGCGAACTAATTCCAATAGCAAACGAATTTGTCCTGGTTGCCAGCGATCGATTTTGAGTAACTGACGAGCCTGCTGATTGCACCAGAGCAATTGATTTTCTTCATCGACTTGTAAGTAACCTATGGGAGCTTGTTCGAGTAAGTTTTGCCAAGTTTGCAATTCTTGTTCGAGACGCTGACATTTTTGATTGAGATAGGTCATCTCGCGCCTTACTAAAGACGAGCTAGGCAAGGCGGGAATAAGATCGGCAGTATCCGACGATGCTGTTAACATCTGAGCCAACTGACGTTTGAATTCGTATTGCTTCCAAAAGTAAAAAGCAAGTCCTAAAGCCACTCCCAAAATGAAGGCAAGAAAAGTCATCTTTCTTCTGAATTGTGTCAACCCTAGCAACGGATTCTGACTCTAAGATAACTTTTACGCCTATCAAATAGTAGGCATAAATCAGTTATTAACGCTCGGTAGTTACAATATTCTCCCTTGTCTTCCCACTCTTTCCAGGGCGCACGCCATGCGCCCCTACACCCACACTCCCACTCAATTTAAAAATAGATGTTCGATCGCTTATATTTTCTTGGAGGCACAAAATGTTAGATTATCCAGCCGCTCACAGCATGGATACCGAATGGTTTGGAATCGATATCGGTTGCCAAATGCTTATTATTGAATGCACAGAGCGATCGAGTTGTGCTATCTGCTGGGCGAATTATCGCTACTCAAAACAGCCCGCAGATAACTATGTAAAAAGAGATTACTTTTCCTACCGATAAACCCTGGTTTTTGTATGGTGGCTGGATATAGGGTAAAGGGCAAATGGGAAAGGGGAAAGGGTAAAGGATTAATAAAACTTTTCCCCAGTCACCAATTCTTATTAAACTAACATTGGTTCCCTTTCTTCCTCGTCTAAATTCTGGAACAGAGGCGTACTGAGATAGCGTTCTCCAAAACTAGGCTGAATCATAACGATTAATTTCCCTTCGTTTTCTGGACGCTGAGCGACTTCGATCGCCGCATAAAGAGCAGCACCGCTAGAAATTCCTGAAAGTAACCCTTCTTCTCTTGCCATGCGACGACTGTAAGCGATCGCTTTTTCATCGGTTACAGTTATAACTTCGTCAATTAGTTCGGTTTTGAGGACTTGGGGAACAAACCCCGCGCCGATACCTTGAATCTTGTGCGGGCCGGGATTGCCGCCAGAGAGAACTGGACTGTTAGCGGGTTCGATCGCGATCGCTTTAAACTCCGGCTTTCTCGATTTGATAACCTCGGCAACTCCCGTGAGCGTCCCTCCAGTGCCTACGCCAGAGATAAGAATATCCACCTTACCATCTGTATCTTCCCAAATCTCCTCGGCTGTCGTCAAGCGATGAATCTCTGGGTTGGAGGGATTGTTAAACTGTTGCAACATATAGGCATTGGGAATTGTTTCTAGAAGTTCGTTGGCTCTGGCGATCGCGCCGCTCATTCCCTTTGTGCCTGGAGTCAGTTCTAATTTTGCGCCATATGCCTTCAACATTGCCCGTCTTTCTAGACTCATGGTTTCTGGCATCGTTAAGATTAATTTATAGCCTTTAGCAGCGGCTGCCATTGCCAAAGCGATGCCTGTATTACCCGATGTGGGTTCGATGAGAATGGTTTTCCCAGGATGGATTAATCCTTGTTGTTCGGCGGTCTTAATCATGTGTACGCCAATCCTGTCTTTGACTGAGGCGGCGGGATTCATACTTTCTAATTTCACTAAAATTGTCGCTTTAGCGCCTTCTGCTTGGGGAATGCGATTTAATTGAACTAAAGGAGTTCGACCGATAAGTTCTGTAATATTTTTAGCAACGCGCATAGTTTTCTATTTTTATATAACCAGTCTTAGTGGTTTGCCGTCAGCTTTATTTCGATCGCAGGGCTTCTTATCTTCACCAACGCGATCTCGCTATAGAGGTTGCCAGAAGAGCGATCGCCAACGACTCTCTTAAATTTATGCTATCTTCTTCTTAGCTTTTTTGACTATTTCCT
>JALOOL010000411.1 GCA_025454425.1 Hydrococcus sp. Prado102
ACTCAAAAAACTTGCTTGGAAATTGCACGAATATCATCCCCAGGATATCGATCCCGCTGCGATCGCGCGAGCCAATAGTATCTGGGGATTCGATCGCGAATTAGTTATCGAACGTCTGGGTTTTTCTTTGGTAGAAGACTATTACGATGCGAGTAACGCTCTCAAACTGTTACCCGCTTTGAAAACGCCAACCTTAATTATTTATGCCGCAGACGACCCCATGTTCGACCCCGCGATCGTACCCGAATTACAAACAGCTTGTGCGGATAATCCCGCGATCGATTTAATTCTAACCGCTCATGGCGGTCACGTCGGTTATATTAGCAATAAATTCGGTCAGCGTCTGGCTGGCGATCGCGATCGTTGGTGGGCTTGGAATCGCGTTTTAGAGTGGTTTGATAAGCGAAATCGCGATCGAATCAAAGTTCCATTTGAGCAATAATGCAATCTATAGAACATCTTGCCTGAGCTAAATCTACACCTGTTTTTGTTCGATAGAACTTTATTGCACCAAGCAGATCGTTGAAAGGCAAGTAATTTTCGATCGATTCTCTATCTCCATCGCCGAGGAGATTTAACGAGTCTGTAGTAGAGAGCGAAGCATCCCAATCGCGACTCTTTGGAGGTAAATTTGGCATTATAGTTCGATTCAAGGTAATTTACTCGGTACTTTTAATTGTCGGAGTATTTTAATGCTCGAAAAATCTCTTTTTCCAGCAGCATATTCGTTGAGGAGTTGCTGAATATCCATTGTCATCGATCCGAGGATCGATCGCACAAGTCAACAATATTTTATCGCTCTCCTACTTCTAACCGTTTATAACAGTTATGTCGGTTAGATTGGTCTGTTTAGACTGTGACAATTTCAGGATTTGGATTGAGCGATGCAGGTTCAAAATGCAGTACCATAATTTGCTCCGGGCGCAACCCTACAGACTCGTAGGTGCGACCATCGCGATCGCTAAATTCTACTTCAAACGCTTCTCCACCAGCCAAAATTTCAACTACTGTGCCAACTTGACCGCGCAATAAGTTGTAAGTAGGAAGATTAACTGTCAATGCCACGACATCAAGTAATTTAACCAGATTTTTTGTCATCTCAAATCTCCTCAGATTTACAGGGGGTAGCAGGTCGTTAATCTTGGAGTATCGGAATTATTTATAAGATTAAACAGTTAGCTGTATCTGCGTAACTCCTTGACGTAACTGGCGTTGGCGAGAGAGCCAAGATTGTCGAACTCGCTCTTTAAGCAAAGGGGGCAAATGGCTTGCAACCCATCGCAGCAGCGCGCTTCTAACCAATCGTTCGGCTTGCGCTGCTTCCTCGCCTTGAAGCTGTTGCGCTCGAATAATTTCTGGTTCTCGTTCAGCTTGAATTTTTGGTAAAACTGCATCAATTGCTCCAGGTGATGCTTTCTCGCGCAAAAGGGGCACTAAATAGTTTGCACTGACAATAACATCTCGCAAAGCCACATTGATTCCCTGGGCGCGAATTGGCGACATTGGGTGAGCCGCATCTCCTATCAGTAGTAGTCCTGGAACCGACCAACTCTGGCATCGTCCAACGATAACGGATAATAAAACGGGTCGTTCGATGGTATCTGCATGAGTTCGGAAATGTTCTGCCAACCAAGACGGCGAGGCAGATGCAAACTTCTCAGACCAATTGAAGTGTTTCCAGTCTTTAGAATCCTTTTCATGAAGCGTCCAACCTACTTGAAGATTTCCTTCTGACCCCCGAAACAATCCAAAGGCATTGCGATCGCGCAGGATAACATAAAATACGTTCTCGGACTCAAAAAGCGGACTGTCGGCTAGTTTAAACCAAAGAATGTTAAAGCTTTGGGACTGCTGTTCTATCGATAAATTAGCTCGCTGTCGCACGATAGAATTGCGACCATCTGCGCCAATAACAATATCGGCATCAATCGCGCGCTCGTCGCGCAACTTAACTCCTGCAACCCGTTCGTTGTTCCATAATAAGTCTTGTACGGGAGTGCCGGGCAAAAACTCAAAATGAGGATAAGTTTTTGCTTCGTCAATTACAGCGTCGAGAAAAGCTGGCTGAGAAACGAGAGTTACGGGTTTACCGCCAGGTTCTATCGGTTCGTTGACTCGAAATAGCGATCGCTGGTTAATTAAAAACTCCCAAGCATCTAAAGAACGATGGGGAATTCGCTCTAGGATAGATGACAGTCTCATCTGTTCGAGTGCATCTAACCCACTCGGCATCAGCCCTTCTCCTCGAAAAACTCGATTGAAGTTACGAGAAGCTTCAATTAACTTTACAGTAATTCCCCGTTGTACTAACAATAGTGCAAGCGTTGCGCCCGTTGGCCCTGCCCCAACAATGACAACCTGAGTCATGACGTTTTCCTCGGTTTTCACTCATCATAACGACTTCAGTTTCGTAAGAATTCTTAATGAAAATTCTCATCAAATCGGTTTAATCTACCCAAATAGGCAGATTCTTAAATTTTTGTAGCCAGAACTACACCAAAGGTTAACTCAAAACATAGGAAATTTAACATGAGTGTCAATTTAGCAACCATGTTGCGTGAAGGGACAAAAAAAGCCCACACAATGGCAGAAAACGTTGGTTTTGTCAAGTGTTTTTTAAAAGGTGTTGTTGAAAAAAATTCATATCGCACGTTAGTCGCCAACCTCTACTATGTGTACTCGGCGATGGAAGAGGAAATGGAGAAGCTGCGCCAACACCCAATAATCTCTAAAATCTATTTTCCGCAGTTGAATCGCAAGCACAGTTTAGAGCAAGATTTGCACTACTATTATGGATCTAACTGGCGTAATGAAATTAAGCTTTCCCAAGCAGGAGAAGCTTATGTTAATCGCATTCGGGAGATCGCTGCCAATCAACCCGAACTATTAGTCGCTCATTCCTACACGCGCTATTTAGGCGATTTGTCTGGCGGACAAATTCTTAAAAAAATTGCGCAACGAGCAATGAATCTCAATGATGGCGGTACGTCTTTCTACGAATTTGCAGAAATCCCAGACGAGAAGGCATTTAAAAATGAGTTTCGCCAAGCGATGAACGATCTGCCTGTCGATGAAGCAACCGCACAACAAATCGTCGATGAAGCGAATGATGCTTTTAAGATGAATATGAAGTTGTTCCAAGAATTGGAAGGCAATTTGATTATGGCGATCGGTCGAATGCTCTACAATACGCTTACTCGCCGTCGGACTGCCGGAAGCACCGAATTAGCTACTTCTGAATCTTAAATCCGAGTTAAAATAACTTAACTCAAAAGTAACATTTGACAATCCTGAAAGCTGGGTTGCGGTACTAAAGATCGTTATCTAGCTGTCAGGATTGTTGGCTTTTAGTGGATATTTTGATTGGGATGCGATCGCTAAATAGATAGCCAAAACCTGCATCTTCAAACCGAATAAGTAATTCTTCTGCGGTTAATTTTAACTTGTTAGCAGTCGTTTTTAAATGCCAATTATTTGCCGCGAGTTGACTTAGTAGATAAACTCGTCTTGTTTGTGCGGCGGATAAACGATAGGTTTTTAAATATTGAAGTTCGCCATTTTGTGACGCGATCGCTTCGCCAAGATGATTGACTTCTTTAGGATTTAAATCGGTGATAAAACGCTGTAAAACAAATTCTCCAGCCGTATAAATAGATTTAGAACTAATGGCACGATTTTCTAACAAGCTAGATGCCATAAATCCTTGAAAATCCGACCATTGCGATCGCATATCGTCGATGGCGCTGTGCAAATCTTCTAAGTTATTAATTTTAGATTCATCAACAGAAGTATTCATCGGATAAGTAGTCTCATAAAGCAATCAATACTGATAAATTAACTCGCCATAAAAATCTTCTAGCAAGCTAGTATGTAAAGCGCGATAATCTTGAGGATGGGGAACGATAAAAGCAGAAGCAAAAGCCTCAGCTATAAATACTAATACTCCCACTTGTTGGGGATGAATTTCAAAGACGCGCAAAGCCTCTTCAAAACCAGAAATAAACTTTCCACTGTAAGAAGATTCCCAACGGGGATTGAAACCACTAGATAAAGCTTTTTGAGAATATTCTTTCCAGGCGATCGCTGGCACTGAAAAAAACATTCCTAAAAATCCTTCCATCGCTAAATGTAAGGGTAAAAATCGCAGTCGATTCAGAATCCGACGGCGATAAGCCTCATCATCCACATAATTAAGAAGATACAGCGTTTAACCCGTCCTAACTCCCCAATCGCTTTAGCTAAAGTGGAAGGCTTTTTCCCTTTCTGCAAAGCCCTCATAATCTCGCGCTTCACTGGCAGTCCCCAGTTTCAGCGAACCAGCCACTCGCAAAATATCATCCCAATTTTGCTCAATTAACTCCACTTTTACCCGTTGTCGTGCCAGTTTCTCCAAAACCCCATAATCACTGTCTGGGTCAAGTTTCCAAAAACGAGCTTCCCCAACATCAGCCAAACGAGGGCTAAACTGATATCCTAACAGCCAAAAAAGTCCAAAAACCACATCACTATAACCAGAAGTATCCGTCATTAGCTCTTTCGGGCGTAAGCTAGTCTGCTGTTCCAATAATCCTACCAACACAAATAATTATTCAACTTTAGCTGATGCTTGCATAGGGATGTTAGTCAATTTCTGCCAATATAAACTTGAAAAAGTTGGCGGAAAACTAATAGAAATAGATAGGTTCTTCCCCTCTTCTCAAATCTGTTCTCACTGCGGACACAACGGCGGTAAGAAGCCGTTAAACATTAGAGAATGGACTTGTCCTAACTGCGGCATCCATCACGATAGAGATGAGAACCTGACAGGGTGACAACATAGTTAGAAAGCTTGATGTATGACGCTCATCGCTCTAAGCCCCTTCTGATAGAATAACAGCTTATTAGGATTAGTTCTCATTAATTCTTCTATCCATTCGATAATAAATTCCCTG
>JALOOL010000100.1 GCA_025454425.1 Hydrococcus sp. Prado102
TTAAATCAGTTATCAGTGACCAGTGACCAGTGACCAGTTGTTGAAGAAGGTAAAACGCGATCGCGCCGATGAAGAAAATAACTGAATGGCTAGAAACTCGTTGGGTAACGCCTGCTTATAGTGCTGGCGTGTTGGGAGGAATTGCTTTATGCTTGTTTGGAGCAGCGACTAATACGATGGCAGGCTGGCTGTATGTAATTAGCGGTACGATTTTTGCACTGTTGGGAATAGGTGCTATTTTACCCGCGCGATCGCTGCGTCAGCTTAAAGTACGCCGCCTACCTATTAACCCCGTAAGTGCGGGAGACGAGATAACTATTGAGTTAGAAATCGAAAATTTAAGCAACAATCCTAAAACCTTATTGCAAGTTTGGGATATAGTACCCTTCGTCTTGTCGCCGCCCAAACAAACGGCGATCGAAGCCATTCCCCCTCAAGGCGTTCATCGTTGGATCGATTATGTCAGTGCTAAGCAACGAGGGATTTATCGATGGCATGAAGTACAATTAAGAACGGGAACGCCATTAGGATTGTTTTGGTGTCGCCGCAGCCAAGAAGTCCCAGCCAAAGCCGTTATCTATCCACAAGTTCTACCCCTATCCAATTGTCCGCTCGTCGATACAATCGGACAAGATGACAGTATTAAGTTTCAAAGCGATCGCCGCTACCAAGCAGCTAATGAAGGCGTGACGAGATCCTTGCGTCCCTATCGCTACGGCGATCCGATGCGTTTGATCCACTGGCGTACTAGCGCTCGTTTCGATGAATTTCAAGTGCGCGAACTCGAAACTATCACCGGAGGACAAGAGGTAATTATCGCCCTCGATAGCGCTTCTCGGTGGGATAGCGAGACGTTTGAGCAAGCCGTAATCGCGGCTGCATCGTTATACTTTTATGCTAGCCGCTGCCAGCTAGAAGTCAAACTGTGGACTGCCAAGACAGGATTGGTACATGGCAATCGCGTTGTTTTAGAAACCCTCGCTGCTGTAAAATGTGAAGAACCAACAAGCGGCGATCGCCCGAATTTCTCCTTAATCTGGCTGACGCAAACTGCTTCCTCCCTAGACTCTTTACCTTTAGGCAGTCGTTGGGTATTATTACCATCCTTATCTACTTCTGAAAATCAACCCTTTCCTATGTCGAGATCTTTAGGTTTAATTATTAATTCCGAACAACCGTTGCAAGAACAATTACAAAGACCTTTACGGTAATTTAAGGCAAGAATTGCGGGCGATCGCTGTATCAATTTCTACCGAACTTAAGTGATAAATCCGCTATCTTCAAAAAACTATGACCTTATGCGAACAAACTAAGCGAAATAATGCGGATCGAGCAGTTGCAGGCTTTTTTGACAGTTGCGGAAATGGGAAATTTTGGACAAGCCGCACACAAATGTGGAGTTACTCAGTCCACTATTAGCCGTCAGATTCAGTCGTTAGAACAGGATCTGGGATTGCCTTTATTCCATCGCACCTCCCAAGCAAAATTAACCCTAGCAGGGGAAAAATTATTGCCTCGCGCTCGAAAAATTTGTCATGAATGGGAGACAATTTCTATCGAAATCGCCGATTTGCAAGCTGGAAAACAGCCAGAACTCTGCGTAGCAGCAATTCATTCCGTCTGTTCCTATTATTTGCCGCCAATTTTACAGCGCTTTTGCAAAGACAATCCAGAAGTTCAGTTACGAGTAACGGCATTGGGAAGCGATCGCGCCCTCAAAGTCCTGCGAGATGGTTTAGTCGATGTCGCGATCGTCATGAACAATCGTTTCTTAACTTCCTCGCCAGAGGTAATAGTCGAAATACTTTATGAAGAAGATGTTGAGATTTTAATGTCTGCTAGCCATCCCCTCACGCAATACGATTGCGTTCCTTGGTCGGAATTAATTGATTATCCGCAAGTAGTCTTTAAGGATGGTTATGGAATGCAGAGGTTAGTCCAAGAGTGGTTCTCTCGCCAAAATGCCACCCTCAAAGCAGTAATGGAATTAAACACCCTTGATGCTTTTCGAGGAGTCGTGCGTCAAGGAGAAATTATTGCTTTGCTTCCTAAAGGCGCTTTGATAGAAGCTTCTCAAGATCCTACCCTAGCCGTGCGTCCGCTCGCGCCTCCTCCCGACTCCGCACCAACGACCCCATCTAATGGAAAATTAAAAAGCAGTTTAACTCGTCAAGTAGTTTTGGTAACGACGAGCGATCGCTTACAAATTCCGCCTATTGCCCATTTTTGCCATTTAGTTCGACAATTAATACACGCCCCTAGTTCAGCGACCAGTTACCAGTTACCAGTTACCAGTTATTAATTACCAGTTACCAGCTTTAGAGTGACTCCTAACTCCTGACTCCTGACCAGTTATCAGTTGGTTAAACTACTTTTCTCTTAAATTCTTAAATTCTTAACTTTCGACTTTCGACTTACGTCTTTGGGACGGGCTACGCCAACGACTTTCGACTTATAATAACTGATGAGCAATATTTTTAGAGATTTACTTAAAAAAATTGGTAGCGGAGTTCACACCGGAGAAAATCTAACTCGCTCTGAAGCAGAAATGGCGATGCAGATGATGTTGCAAGAAAAAGCTACTCCCGCCCAAATTGGCGCATTTCTCATCGCGCACCGCATTAAACGCCCAACGCCAGAAGAATTGGCAGGAATTTTAGATGCTTACGATCGCATCGGGCCAAAACTTAATGTAACTAATTTACCGTTTGAAAAACCTGCAACGGTTTTAGGGACTCCTTACGATGGGCGATCGCGTACTGTTCCGGTTACTCCTATTACTGTTCTTATCTTAGCTGCTGTTGGCGTACCCGTTGTCATGCACGGTGGGGATTGTATGCCTACCAAATACGGCGTTCCCCTTATTGAAATTTGGCAAAGATTAGGCGTTGATTTTGCTGCTTTATCGCTTGTCCAAATGCAGCAATTCTTAGAAAAAACGGGACTGGGATTTATCTATCTTCCCAAACACTTTCCGAGTGCCAATAATCTCGTTCCCTATCGCGACCAAATTGGCAAACGTCCTCCCTTAGCAACAGCAGAATTAATTTGGTCGCCTTGTGTCGGCAACGTTCATGTAATCGCGGGTTTCGTGCATCCTCCTACCGAAGAACGCTTTCAAAAAACCTTGCCAATGCGAGGAATTAATTACTATACAACGATTAAAGGTTTAGAAGGAAGTTGCGATCTCGCTTGCAGTCGTACTGCTATTATTGGCATGGGACAACCCAGCGATCCTCAGACTTTAGAACGTTTGCTGTTAAATCCTCGCGATTACGATTTTAATCCCAAAGATGTTGCTCTCGAATCGACCGAACAAGCGATCGCACAAATAAAAACAGTCCTGCAAGGCAATCCCTGCGAACTGATGGATGCTGCGGTTTTTAATGGTGGATTTTATCTCTGGCGATGTGGCTATGCTGAGGATCTTAAGGCGGGTTTTGCTCAAGCCAAAGCGATGTTAATAGAAGGGCAAGTTTTAGAAAAACTCAAACAACTTTACAACGAACTTCAGCCAATAAAAATACCTGCTAGTTAGTTCTTCTCTGGTACATATGCCTTAATATACACGATTATTGGCAAAATAGTACTTTTGTTCTAAAAAATCAACGATCCTTCCAGAACACAATTGAATTGTTAAGCGGTTGTAGTGTCGTTCCTGGATAATAAAATGCCAAAATTTGCTGTGGCGACCAACCCAAATTCGCTAGATTATAAGAGCCAAATTGACTCAATCCAACACCGTGACCAAACCCACCACCAACAAAAGAATAGCCTGTTAATTGTTTATCTCGATCGTACACGGGTTCGATGTAAAATAACGTGCTGCGGGGAACGCTAAAGCAACTGCGAATCTCATTTTTGTATAATTCCAACATTCCTTTATCGGTTTGTATCGCCATAGTCAGAATGCGTCCCGACGGCGATCGCTTAGTAATTTCCATCCGTTGAATCGTTGTAAAATTAGCCAGCGGGTGTTTGCGTTTGGTAAGATATTCCTTTAAATCGTCATTGAGCGTATCGAGAGTTCCTTTGCGATTCCAGCGAAACACTTTTCGTCCCGTTTCGTTAAATCCATCTCTCATACCGATAAAACGACGAAACGCAGCTTCATCTGCTAAAGATTGTTGAGACAAATTCCAAACTTGATTGGGTGCATCGATAACGGGTTTTAAATAAGGTCGTTCCTCGCCATTCCAAACGTCGCTAAAACGCGCTGTTATGCCACCCGTGGTAGAAGAATAGAGAGCATCGACTAGTTCGTTTTGGTAAGTTAAGACTAATCCTTTCGTTTGTGCGATCGCGCGATCGGCTCGCGAATTGGTCTGCGATAATCCATAATAAACTTGGCAATGAGTATCGGCGCACAGTTGATAGTTATCTGCCTGGAAGCGTCGCAGGTTTCGCAAAGCGTAAGTCCTCGCTATGATAGTTTGAGCCGCGATCGCATTATCGGGCGCACCGTGTCCGATTTCGTGAGGAACGACCCCGCGCAAATAAGTTTCTAAAGGAACTTGATTGACTAAGGTATAGGTTCCATAAGAATTTGGCTGAAGTTTTAAACTACCGCCATAGACGCGAGATTCATTATTTTCTACACCTACTTGTATGAGACTGCTACCTGCGCTAATCTCTAAATTATTCTGGGAATAACGCTTTCCGTTAACGGTAAAAGTAGGTTGTAAGGTTTGAGAAAGAATTTCTGTTTCGAGAATCGGTAGGTCGAATCCTTGTGCTTTGAGACTCTGTAACAGAAAACGACGCAGCAGAGGAGTTTCATATACGTCTCGTTTTGCCCAAACTTCCCAGCGTTCCGGTTGCGTTATTTCAACTTCTATGCCTTTAGCTTTCCATTGATTGGCACTATCTTCAGCCGTCTCAAAGGTAGCATAACTGCCGAGGACTATTCGTTCTGAAAGTGCAAGTGCTTGTAAAGGTTGGTTGACGACTTGTAGTTTAACTTTATCGGTTTGTAGCGTTTGAGTTTGTCCGTTGCGATCGGCAAAACGCAGTGTTAAGATATCTCCTTTGGTACTCGAAAGCGTTATTTCATCATTCTTTTCTTCGCCAAATCGCTGAACGATGCCAACTTGTATCTCAAGGTCTTTTGCTTTGACGCTTGGTGCGAGTACTAAACCCAGGAATACGGGAATTAATGCACTCAGAATCAATCGTTTCCTTAGTATTGGTGTCTTTTGTTGAGTTGTTGACATATTGAGAGTTTTAATTGAACGATTTATCCTAGCTCTTCATGATAGCCAAGAATAAATGCAATCGCCCGATTGTCAATAGCAACCGCTATATTGAAATTAGTTATACTCAAATGCTTTTAAATTAAACGATGCCAGACTCAATGATGTATCAAGAGGATGCTTTTGTCGTCCTCGAATCGGATTTACCCGAACAATTTATGACTCATGAAGAGTTATTGGAAAAGCTCACCAATATTTTGCGATCGCGTCAAGACGATTTACCCAGAGAACTACAAAAATTTACTTCCGTAACCGAACAGGCACAACATTTAATGGACAATTACTGCGAATTAGATATGGAACCAGGAAAATACTTGCAATGGTATATTGTCCGGTTGGAGAAGTAAACTATCTTTACTTTCTTAAACAGAATCTCAAGAAATAATTCCAATAAATTCTGAAGATTCTGAAAATTCTGAAAAAAAATATAAAATATAAATAATCGCAATCATCGCGATCGCGTCATCTCTAAGATCGTAAATAAGCGTTTCCCTGACGCGCGATCGGGTCGATAATCTACGATAATCGCTAAATATCGAGTAATTTCAACAATAGTAGCGATTTTATTTCAATCGTTCTTTAACTAGTTTTATCGATTCTGTTCTTAAAATTTTGTTACTTGATTTAATATAAATAAATATGGCTTTATTTATTTAAATAAAAAGCTAGAAAAATATACAAAAAAATATGTCTCATTTCAAATACTTGTAAATATACTGAAAAAATACCGAGCAAGAATTTCTTGCTAACTTCATAAAACAACAAACCCATTATTCTTTCAGGAATCATTTATCTATGACAACCACTTTACAAAGACGCGAAAAGGCTTCTGTTTGGGAGCAGTTTTGCGAGTGGATTACCAGCACCAACAACCGCATCTATATCGGTTGGTTCGGTGTAATCATGATCCCCACGCTCCTGACTGCAACCGTTTGCTATATTATTGGCTTCATTGCTGCTCCTCCAGTGGACATCGATGGTATCCGCGAACCCGTAGCTGGTTCTCTCCTGTATGGCAACAACATCGTCTCCGGTGCTGTCGTTCCTTCGTCTAATGCAATTGGACTGCATTTTTACCCAATTTGGGAAGCGGCTAGCGTTGATGAATGGCTCTACAATGGCGGTCCCTATCAGCTAGTTCTTTTCCACTTCTTACTGGGAATTTGCTGCTGGATGGGTCGTCAGTGGGAGTTGAGCTACCGTTTGGGAATGCGTCCCTGGATTTGCGTCGCATACAGCGCTCCTGTTGCTTCGGCATTTGCAGTATTCTTGGTTTACCCCATCGGACAAGGTTCTTTCTCCGACGGAATGCCTCTAGGAATTAGCGGAACCTTCAACTTCATGTTCGTGTTCCAGGCAGAGCATAATATCTTAATGCACCCCTTCCATATGTTGGGAGTTGCTGGGGTATTTGGCGGCTCTCTGTTTTGTGCGATGCACGGAAGCTTGGTTACTTCGAGCTTAGTACGCGAAACCACAGAAAACGAATCGCTCAACTACGGCTACAAATTCGGACAAGAAGAAGAAACCTACAACATTGTTGCCGCTCACGGTTACTTCGGTCGCTTGATTTTCCAATATGCGTCCTTTAACAACAGCAGAGCATTACACTTCTTCTTAGGTGCTTGGCCAGTTGTTTGTATTTGGTTTACTGCAATGGGTGTCAGCACGATGGCATTTAATCTCAATGGTTTCAACTTTAACCAGTCCGTCTTAGACTCTCAAGGTCGCGTTATCGCTACTTGGGCTGATGTACTAAACCGTGCTGGAATTGGGATGGAAGTAATGCACGAACGCAACGCACATAACTTCCCCTTAGATTTAGCCTCCACAGGCGTAGCTTCGCCAGTAGCTTTAACTGCTCCTGCAATTCATGGATAAAGATATAACAATCTAGGGTTGTATTCATAAATAATCGGCGCTCTTTATTTTTAAAGAGCGCTTTTTGTTAGCAGCGATTGGACGCGATCGCTTTCTATAATAGAAAAAGAACCATTTGGAGAGGATTGACCCTATTTATACACCTCCCTTAGCCCGCCTGATCGAACAATTGCAACGCTTACCTGGTGTAGGGCCTAAAACGGCTCAGCGACTTGCTCTACACATCCTCAAACGCTCTGAAGAAGACGTACAAGCTTTTGCCAGTGCTTTAATCGAAGCAAAAAAGCAAGTCGGTTTATGTAAAGTCTGTTTTCATTTATCAGCAGAACCGATCTGCGATATCTGTCGCAATTCTAATCGAGATAATAATACTATTTGCGTAGTAGCAGACTCGCGCGACGTAATTGCGATCGAAAAAACGCGAGAATATCGCGGTAAATATCACGTCCTTGGAGGAGTGATTTCTCCGATGGATGGCATCGGGCCAGAACAACTCAACATCGATTCGTTGGTGCGGCGAGTCAGCCAACAACAAACACAAGAAATAATTTTGGCAATCAATCCCAGCGTTGAAGGAGAGACGACGACGCTTTATATCGGAAAACTCCTCAAACCCTTCACGCGAGTGACAAGAATTGCCTTTGGTTTGCCGATGGGTGGCGATTTGGAATATGCCGATGAAGTCACGCTAGCTAGAGCTTTAGAAGGACGGCGCGACTTGGAATAAGTTAAAAGATGTTAAATGTCTTAGCTAGAGTTGTAGCGAACTTAATTGACTGGCAAGATCGCATGAACAATTGTTTGTTGCCCTGGGATGCTTTCTATCTTGAGTTCTCCGCCGTGTAATTCAGTCAAAAGTTTGACGAGCGCTAATCCCAAACCCGAACCTTGTTGTGCGTAAACTTTGCGCTCAAATTGCGTATAAGCGCCTAGATTGGCAATTTGTTCTGCATTCATGCCCCGTCCGCGATCGATGACGAATAGCTGAAACGTGTTATCTTCAAAACAACTGCGAATTTGCACTGGAGTTTTCTTACTCGAAAATTTAAAGGCATTATCGATGAGTTCTTCGGCAATTTTTTGGAGTTGGGATTGAGATATAGGCAAGATTGCTT
This sequence comes from Hydrococcus sp. Prado102, assembly GCA_025454425.1. GTDB lineage: Bacteria > Cyanobacteriota > Cyanobacteriia > Cyanobacteriales > Microcystaceae > Hydrococcus. The sequence continues at coordinate 8,249 of JALOOL010000100.1, forward strand.
CTTGCAACTCTAATTGCAAATCTGCTTTTCTATTTGCCAGAATAGCTCGTTGAAGAGCGACTTCTTCGATAATTGTTTTGGTGGAACTTTTCTCATAGGAATTCAGTAGTTTTCTTAATTGCTGAGGATCTTTTGCAATTTGTGTCAGTTGTCCGTATAACAGGAAATTTTGAACGAGTCGAAATAAAAGTTGACCTGAATGCTGGATGTCTTTTAACATTTCTAGAGCTTCTTCTGGCTCTGTATCGTAGTAGTTTTCTATGAGTAATTTGGAATAATTCAAGATCGAATTGAGCGGAGTCCGAAACTCATGAGGAAGCGAGTAGGTGATGCTCTCGCGTAAATTGTCCAGTTTTTTCTGAGATTCTCGTTCGATCGCGACTTGCTTAATCAATCGCGTCGTCACTGCTCCCAATAATTCATCTCTGGTGAATGGTTTAGTTAAATAATCGTCTGCCCCTAGTTCCATTCCTAAGCGAGTATCGGCTTTAGTTGATTTTGCACTCAGAAAAATGAAAGGAACTGTTTGAAGCGATGGAACCTCGCGCAGATGATAGAGTACGCCATAACCATCAAGCGATGGGAGCATAATATCGCAAATAATCAGATCGGGAAGCTCCTCTTTTGCCAACTCCACGCCTATGTCGCCATCTTCCGCTTCAATGACGCTAAAATTTTCGGCACAGAGCATTTCACCGATAATGTTACGAAGATCGTTGTCGTCTTCGATAACTAGAATTTTAGTCACGATTGTTCCTCTCGCTAGCAAATTTTATAAATATAACAAGCTCATTTTAACATTCCCTAAAATAACACTAGAGTAACATTTGCCAGGTTAAATTTGAAAAAGTTTTGATGCAAGTTAATTAGGCGTTAGCATATGTTTCATTATTTAAATTTCTTGTTTTTGGACGAGTGGGATGGCAACGGTGAAGGTTGTTCCAACGCCGATTTCACTCTCTACTGTAATTTGACCGCCGTGCCGCTGTACAGATTTTTTGACAATAGCCAGTCCCAATCCAGTTCCTGCAATTTTGCCTGTATTTTTGGCGCGATGAAATGGCTCGAATAAGTGCTGTTGGTCTTCAATCGGAATGCCAATACCGCTATCTTGTATTTGGAAAATTGCTTGACCTTCCTGATACGTCAGGCTAAAACAAACGTTACTGTTTGCGGGCGAATATTTAACAGCATTAGAAAGTAAATTGCCGAGTATATGTCTGAGCAGTTTTTCATCCATTTGAACTTCGGTGCTATTACCAGGACTAGAAAAGGTGACAGTTTGTTGAGTTTTGATTCCTGTTTGGATTTCTTCGACTAAACTGCGGCAAAATTCCTCTAAGTCGATCGCGCTAGGCATGAACTCCAATTTTTGCGCTTGGGCTTTACTGAGAAGCAAGACATCATCGAGCAAACCCGTCATATGTCGAATAGTCGAGGCAATTCGAGCTAAATAATCTTGTTTTTTCTCTTCGCTCCAATTATTGCTGTAGTATTTGAAAAGCTCCACGTAGCCCATAATCGTTGCTAAGGGCGTGCGAAACTCATGGGAAGTCATCGAAATAAAGCGCGATTTGAGTTCGTTGAGTTCTTTTTCTTTTTCCAAAACCTTTCGCATCTGCTGGGCGGCTCGTTCTCTAGCTTGAGATTGCTGTAAATTTCGGTAAAGATAAGCATTTTCTAGAGAAATCGCGATTTGTGGACTCAATAAATTCAAAATTTCGACGCGATCGCTGCTAAAAGCCTCTGTCGTGAGATTATTTTCAAAGTAAACCATGCCTATAAGTTTGCCTTGGTTGATAATTGGCGAACCTAAGAGCGATTTGGGACGCTTCTGCTGAATGTAGGGATCGCTAGCAAAGAGGGAATCGTTGACAGCATCTTTTAAAACTACTGTTTTCCTAGTTCTAGTTACATAATTTATTGCCGATATTGGAACCTTTTGGCTCATTTCGACAGGCATTGATTGTCGAACCGTTACGCCGCCTCTAGCGATCGAAGCTGCTACTTCTATAACTAGCTTACCTTCCTTAGATAAGATGAGAAAACCCGTTTGTGCCCCAAGATTTTCTAAGAGAATACGCATCAACTTATCTAATAACTTATCAAGAACAATTTCTTGTGAAATCGCTTGGGAGGCTTTGATGATGCTACATAAGTCCAGTGCTTCTATATTTAGCGTTATTGTTGAATTATTGGCTCGGTGTATCTCGCTTCCTGTTATTTGTTGGGAAGTAATTTGAGACAACCATTGAGGATAGCGAGTTTCTAAATCTTTAACTTTGGCTAAAGCACCCCAGTGAGCGTATCCATAATAAGCATCGGTTAAATAAGTCCGAGCAATTTTCTCTTTACCAACCGATAAATAAAACTCGGCTGCTAGTTCGTTGCCTATCGCTTCTTCATGAATAAATCCTTGTTCTTTTGCTCCAGTAATGGCGCGATCGTAAAGTTCTATCGCTTCCCAATTTTGACCTAAAAATCGTGCTTTTTCTGCTTCTACTAACTCATACTTATTCTTGAAGTTAGTAGGGGCATGATGCGCCCAATTTTTCATTTTTTCTTGGTTGAATTCTACCTGTTTCAACAACTCGCTTTGTTCTTCTCTATTGGCATGGGGATATCGAGCCAAGAGAGCGAGAGAATAATAGAAATAATATTGGGCTACCGTTAACAAACCAGACACAGCTTGCTCGTATTTTTGGGCTTCTTTAGCTTTTACAATAGCTAAATCGGGTTGTTTAAATAGATAAAGTAAAATAACTTTACATAGATACAAATAAAACAAAGAAGTTTGATTGTTAGTTTCTTGTAAAATTGGCAGCATTTCTAATTCATTAAATGCTTCTCCAATTAAGTGCGAATTATTTTCAGACTTGCCAAGTAAGTTTAAGGTTAATTGCCTGCTGATATTGCCATAACAAGCATGATATTCTAGGTTTAGTTTTTCCAGTAAACTAATATACTGTTTTTGTTTTTCTTCTACATTTACTAGATATTCTCCAAGAAAAAACAAGTTAGTACAATAAATTAAAACTGCATATCCAGCAAACAATAAATCTCCTATTTCGAGTCCAATATTAAAAGTTTTTAATAAAGGCTCTAATGTCTCTCCCAAAGGCTTTTTCCAATGTTTTATAAACCCATAAAATTCATTTAATATCTTAGCTTTAAGCGCTTGATTATTGAATTTTTCTAATAAATTCAAAGCGAGTTGACCAAATCGGTATCCAGCCTCGATGTCTGAAAGGGAACTACACAATAATAGACCGTAATAAACATAGGCGTAAGAAGCTTGAGGTGGGTTTCCATATTGGAGACAAAGAGCGATTTGGGTAAAGATAAGCGATTGCAAAAGATCGGGACGAGTAACATAAGCAGGATCTGCAAGAGCCATTAAAATTTTAAATGCCGACAGTTTATAAGGCTCGCTCATTGGCGGCAAGCATGCTAGCTCCTCGATCGCAACAATCTGAGGCGGTTCTTTCTCTAGTTTAAGATTGAGCTTTTCTAAAACATTAAGTCCAAGCTCGATCGCTGTTTGCATCTTATTTTGAGCAATATAGGCATAAATTTGTGATTCATAAATTTTGACCTGCTCAAGTAAAGTTTTAACTTGTTTAATAGCTATTTCAGCTAAAGTATTAGAGCGCTCGAAATTACTCGTAAGATATTCTGCTTCTAGGGCTTCAACGTAAATTTTTAAGGTCAGATCGTAATTAACATTCCAGCTATCATTCGATAGCAATTTTAAACCGACATTCAAATAGTTAACAGCAGCTTCATAAGCCGTCGCTGCTTTTGCCTGTTGACCTGCTATTAAATTCAGTTCGGCTAGCTCATCTTTCTGCAACTGAGAAGTAATTAAATCGATGCTGAAATTAAGTTGGTTAACAAGTGCAAAGATATTTTCTTTTTTCTCTTCTAGCGATAAATTTGTGAGTAGTAATTGACCGATTTTGAGATGAGTTATTTTCTTCTCGAATTCAGAAATGAGAGAATATGCTGCTTGCTGGACGCGATCGTGCAAAAACTTACAATTAACTTTAAAAGCGCTTATCGCAGCCAATTCTTCTTGTTCGCATACTAGCGGAATTTTGTAAGTATTGCTAATGGGTAAAACTAAACCAGCTTTAATAGCTTCCCATAGCTGCTTTGCTGTAACTGTAATCGATTCTTCATTAATAATTGCTAGCATCTCTAAGCTAAATCGATCGCCCAAACAAGCAGCTAACTTTAAGACTTGTTGCGTCGTTTCTGGCAACTTAACGATATTTCTAGCAACGAGTTCCACCACATGATAGTCGGTGATGCCAACCGCTTGAATTTGCTCGATATCCCACTGCCATTTATCCGTTCTAATATCGTAAGCGAGCAATTTTTCGGAGTAGAAAGTTTTGAGAAGTTGGGTAATAAAAAAGGGATTACCTTGGGTTTTTTGAAATAATAAAGCAGCAAAGTCGATTATCTCTCTAGCTTCTGAAGTGCGATCGAGCGTTTCGGCTACCAATTGCTCGACGTGCGTTTGTTGTAGGGGCTTAATAGCGATCTGATTTATAGTCGTACCAGCTTTTTCAAGTCTCTCAACCGTTTCCATTAAAGGATGGGTTGAACTGACTTCGTTATTTCGATACGCGCCAATAACTAACAAATGTTGGCGATCGCCAGTTATCAAAGTTTGTAATAATTGAAGCGAGGCTAAATCTGCCCACTGTAAATCGTCGAGAAATAATACTAAGGGATGTTCGGGTTGCGTAAAAACACCGATAAATCTCTGCAATACCCGATTAAATCGATTTTGTGACTCTGATGGCTGTAGCATTGCCACTTTAGGCTGTTCGCCGATAATCAGTTCGACTTCGGGAATCAGATCGATAATAATCTGACCGTTTCCTTCGAGAGCGTTTAATAACTTCTCTTTCCAAAGCGCCAGCACTTGAGAGCTTTCTGTCAGCAGTTGGCGGATTAAGGTGCTAAAAGCCTCTATGAAAGCAGCATAAGGAACATTGCGCTTCAGTTGCTCGAACTTGCCAGCCAAGAAAGATCCTCGCACTTTGACAATCGATTGGTGAATTTCGTTGACAATTGATGTTTTGCCAATCCCCGAATAACCGGAAATCAATACTAGCTCAACGTCTCCTTGACTCACTCGCTCAAAAGCATCCAAGAGCGTTTGTACTTCGCTTTCTCGTCCGTAGAGTTTTTGGGGAATTTGTAATTGGTTGCCTCTGTCGCGTTGTCCTAGCGTCAATTCGTTAATTATTCCTGTCGTTTGTAGTTGCTCCAGACAGGTTTCTAGGTCAAATTTTAGTCCAGACGCGCTTTGGTATCGGTCTTCTGCTTTTTTTGCCATGAGTTTCATGACAATCGACGAGATAGCTTCAGGAATCTCTTTATTAAGCTGATGGGGTGGGGTAGGAGATTTCGCCAGATGACAGTGAACTAACTCGCTCAAATCGCTAGCCTCGAAAGGCAACTTCCCTGTAAGCATTTCGTAAAGCGTCGCGCCTAGAGAATAAAAGTCGGCGCGGTAGTCAATACCACGGTTCATTCTCCCAGTTTGCTCTGGTGCAATATAAGCGGGCGTTCCTTCGAGCAAGTTGAGGTGACAGATACTTGGATTCTCTACAGATAGGCGCGAGGCGATGCTAAAGTCAGTAATTTTTACTTCGCCTGTGGCAGGATTGATGATGATATTAGAAGGGTTAATATCTTTGTGGAGAATTGGGATTTTGTGCAGTTGACCCAAAGTTTCTGTAACGGCGATCGCAATACGCAGACACTCGGTTAAAGAAATGGAGCTATCTGCTAACATCTGCTTGAGGGATTGACCGCCAAAATCTTCTAAAATCAGCGCTAATCCATTTTGATACCTTTCTAATCCGTAAGGTTTAACAATGCCTTGGCAATCGAGATTTTGAATAATTCCATACTCATACCTCAAGCGGGCAATCTCTTGTAAAGAAGGATAATTCGAGTTAAGTGCTTTGACAATAACTGACTTTTGAGTGCGATCGTCGCATCCCCGATAGATACTTGTACTTACACCCGTGAAAATTTTTTCTTGGATTTGGATTTTGCATTCTGCCATAACTACCATATCCTTTTTTTCCTATAACATCCCAGTTAATAGATGAGTCTGACTAAGGCTAATTGCAAAGAAGATAATCCTAAAGACTGCTCGGTTTTATTGTTTCGGTAATAGCCAACAGATGTAATATGACCAATTCCAACTCAGAAAATGAGCTATCGGGCGTGGAAGATTGAGAGGTAAAAAAGATTTGGCGATCGCCAACTGCTCTAGCTGTCAGGTCAGGTCAACAGAAATATGGCAACAAAACTAAAATTAACTTTCATTTTAGAAAATTTTGGTGCAGAAATATTCACTAAGAATAGTTACTTAGGAAAACTGGGTTGACTATCTCCGTTCTATATCTCTGTTTTTTGTAGGCTTCAGACAGAAAAGTATTAATGGTTATAAGCTTACAGCTTATTCGTCTTTAACTCGTTAATTTTTAAACATTTTTGAATAAATAAACATTCATGTTCGATTGCCCAACAATGCAAGTTAAATACATAAATGTATAAATTGTTTCTGTAAAGCTCTTTAACCAAAAGAACTAAATTAAAAAATTTTATATAAATAATAATAAATTATATATACATAAATCTTTGTTAAGTATAATTTATTGATTCCGTATAAATACTGAAAAATATTTTTGAGGCTGCGACCAAAATGAATGAGCTATCTAGAGAGCATTATACATTTGGCTATCAGTATTTTTTTGCAAACATAATCACTTAGTTTGTCAAACAATGTAGAAAAAATCTGTATTTTTACTACCACTCTTCCAGCAATTCGACTTTAAATTTCAGTAATATTACGCTATCGCTATTGTAAAAAATTAATGTAGATTGATACGTAATCCACCCAAACCATTAATGGAGAATCACGATGAAACTAACAGAAAACTGGAAAAGCCTAGAAGTTGCAGTATCCAAGCTTGTTGCTAAAGCATGGATGGACGATGAATTTCGCAAGCGTTTCATCAGCGAACCAACCGAAATTCTACGAGAAGCAGGCGTTTTCTTAGAAGATTGTGTCAAAATTGTTGTCAATCAAGGTTCAACCAACACCCCAATGCTTCAAGGGGCTGACGGCATGACTATCTACCAAATCAATCTGCCTTCTAAACCCAGCGATTTAAGCGACGAACAAATTAGTGCTTGGAGTTTAGGGGGAGTAGACGTAGCATTGGCTTGCCGTAGCTGCTGTTAAAATACTGATTTTTTTAGGTCAGATCTCGCGAGTTTTTTAAGTACTTAACTATGAAGATGGGTTACATAGGTCTAACCCATCCTCATTCATTATTCCAAATCAATTGAGATTATGACAGATGCGAGAATGCCTCCGGCACGCTACATTGCGTCAAAAGTCAGACCATTCCTTATTTTCCTGGGACTAGTTACCAACCTAGCCAGTGCTTCGCAGGTAGAAGCTGCCAGTTTGAACGCCTCAGTGCAACGGCGGATGGCGACAGTAGGCAATCCAGACGATCGCATAACATCGGGTTTTAATGGAGTAGCCAGATTAGCAGGTCAAGAAAAAAACTTTCATTCTTGTGCGGGATCTCTCCTAAAAACGGGGCTGCATCTTCTCATTGCTGGTCACTGCGTGTTTGATTTTAAGCCGCAAGATTTTGTGTTGGACTTTGGCGAGGTTAAGCTTTCGGCTACCAAATTTTTTATCCATCCAGAATACGAGCATTCCATTGTCTCCAACGACATTGCCATTATCGAGTTAACAACCAAAGCCCCGCAACAACTGACTCGATACGATATCTATCGAGATAGCAATGAAATTGGCAAAGTCTTTAGTTTAGTAGGTTATGGGGCATTCGGGACGGGCGATCGCGGTGCGGGACTTTCGCTTGCAGACTTTGATTATCAAAAGCGCGTCGGTGAAAATACTTACGATGCACCGGGAGAACTTTTAAACGGTCTGATGCCATTTCCGGTGCTTCCCGACACGCAACTGGCATACGATTTTGATAACGGTCGTCCTGAAAATGATGCTTTTGGTGTTGTTTTCGGATCTGAATATGCCAATTTAGGGTTGGGGTTAAAGGAAGTCAATTCGGCACTAGGCGATTCTGGCAGCCCGAATTTTATTGATGGCGCGATCGCAGGTATTACTTCCTATGGTTTCGGTGCTGACTGGGGCGATCGCTTGTTATCCACAGATGTCACGCCAACAATAACAGACTCAAGTTTCGGTGAATTTTCAGTCGATACCCGCGTCTCTTATTATGCCGACTGGATAGATAGAATTGTGCAAAATAACAATTCAGCCTCTATCCCAGAACCCAGAACACGGATGTAATACGTACTTACGACCTACAGTACTACGAATACGCCACACGTGCGTGAATTTTTATTGTATAGATAAACTACGTGCCTCATCCAGCGAGCAACGTTTTGAGGATTATCGACGATCAAAGCAACTCCCGATCCACTTAAATGAAGAAGCATACTACTCATTCCTTGTATAAAGCAATTTTCTCCTAATTTTGAACAGGAAAAACGGAGAATGTATTACTTATATGTTAACGAGTATCGCGTGTGGTTTCGCGGATGTGTTGTGTCAAACGTAGCAGTGATTTGACAAACCACAACCACACCCATGCATTAAAATTTTTGAAGAAAACCCGAACAGTAGGTCTTCTCTTAAAAATATTTTAATATCAAAAAGAGCGTCCGTCGACGCGTCCACGAGAAAAGTTTAGTATTCATTGGAAGATTCGCCACCCCAAGCAAACCGTGAATGCGCCGTTTCCGATCTACCGGCAGCCGCCGTGGTGGCAAAGGCGGCTGGATTCAATTCCGGAAACAATGATGGATCCTCGGCCGTACTAAACAAGCTCAACAAACCCTTGTTTGTTTCTCCATGGTCAACTCCTGTAGTCACACCAGCATCCATCGAAAGTCCTGCTAAACCACGTAGCAACAAGTCCTCCGCTGGTTGATGATCCGAAGCTGTTGGCGCGAAAAAGTTATCAACAAGATTGGACTCTTCTCGCCCCAAGGCCACCAAGCCGTTGA
>JALOOL010000412.1 GCA_025454425.1 Hydrococcus sp. Prado102
ATTACGGGTAGAAGATCTTTAAGCCATTGTAGAATTTCAGCTTCTGAAAAAACCTGACCTAAACTGAGGCGTTGTTTGAGTAATTGCCAGTAATTTTTTCCTTCGATATATTCTTGAACGATACATATTCGTCCGCGATCTTCAAACCAATCGAGAAACTGGGGAATTTGGGGATGATCCAGTTTTTGTAAGACTTTTGCCTCTCGCTGAAAGAGTTCGAGCGATTTTTTGACGATATTTTCTTCGCTTCTGGCAGGAAGAAATTCTTTTAGCACGCATAGCGCTTCAAAACGCTCTCGGTCAGAAACCAGATAAGTGCGACCGAAGCCACCTTGTCCTAATAGGTTTTTAATCCGATAGCGATCGCCTATATAAGTACCAGGGGAGATCTCTGATAAGGCTGTCATAGTCATACTTTTTAATGATAGCTACAGATGCAACGAGATGAAAAAGTTTTAACTCACTTAGGAGGATGGAGAAGATTAAGCGATCGAGTTAAATAGAAAAAAAGAAAATTTTAGGAAAATTTCAGAATTGCTCCTAAGCCTCTGAATTCTAACTTTTAAATCTAAATTTAACTACGTTCTTGAGGGAGATGATTTAAGATAGCAACCGTCCTATTGTAATGCAAGTTGCCATGTCTGCGTCGGTTTTAATTGCCTGGGCGTTGATATGAGTGGCAGTTGCACGATAGCCTCGTGTTTGTAGAGCTTGAATAAGATGCGATCGCTTAGGTAGATCTATCTTACCTCGTCGTCCAATTTCTCTAAGCGTGTAGAAGTAAGGGGGAAAATCTGCTTCAGATTCCATGATGGCAAGTAACTCCACTCGTTGTAACCAGCTTAATTGTTGTGCTATAGGTTGCATTCGTCTTATCTGTTTGGCACAATGCAATTGTCCCAACCACATTGGCCCGCTCAAAATTAAAGGTGTATCATCGTGCAAACAAGATACTTTTCCTAACTTGCGCCAAGAAACGGTTTGATAATCGCCGCAATGCTGACAGTAACCGAGAAAACCGTAATTATTTGAAGTAATACAAGGTTTTGCCTTCAACTTCAACATCGCGCGATAGGTTTGTCCTGTAAAAAGCGAAAAAATTGGCTCGATTCCCAATCCCATACTCGCTGCTGCTTGTTGTACGCCTCCAATTAATAAACGCAACGCTTGTTCTTGGGAAGCGGGATGACAGCGAACATAAGCACCATAGGCACTGAGACTATTTTCTGGCGCATGACCCGTTGCCGTGCGTCCGTCTGTACTGGTAAGGTAAAGCAAACCGCCAATTTTAGTCGCTCTCAAAGCGGTACTCAAATAAGAAGCAGCCGAACCAAAACTGTCTACATCTACTAAATCGTAATAATCGCGACGATTGTAGCAATCAAAAAAGAGACGATTGGCATCAGTATAAGTCACTTGACAGCGTTGTGAGGCGATCGCATCTCGTAAATTATCTTCTAAAATCGGTTGCATTTCTGGATTGCTATCATTTGCCCAAATCCAATCCGCGCCGCATTCTAACCAGTAACGCAATGTCCTTACGCCGCATCCTGTCATTGCATCGATGATTCGCAGACTTCCCGTATCGGATTTATAAAGCATTGCTGCCAAAACGCCTAAATCTCGCGTTACTTGGCTTGCTTGACGGTAAAAAGCCCTCCCAACTTGAAATTTGGCTTGACCTTCAGTATGTAAAGTGAGAGGTTCGCGATCGGTTTCTGGCATAATAGCAGTTCTCTTAACAAGTGAGGGAAAAATTTTTTCCTTTACCTTTTCCCAGACAAGATCGGAGTGTACTTCACCAAGAACAAGAATTGCTATGAGTTGTTACGTTTGGTTTCACCTATGCACGCAACAGGAAAATTAACCCGAACGAGGACGATAATTAGTAGTGTTAACCTCAAAGTCAATATCAGGAGATAAGGCGATGAGCACTTTAGAATTTCTAGCCCAATTAAATACTGCCATCAAAGGATGGGGGTTATGGATTAGTCGAGATAATCTCAACGAACATCATATCGGGCAATATTCATTTGAAAACGATCGCTTGCCAAAAAGTTTCATTTATGTTGGTAATTTAGAAGATTTAGCCCATGTTCGTCAGAAATATATCCTAACGCACCTCAAACCTACCAAAAACGAGGATGCTATAGGGAAAGAATGGGCAGAAAGTTTTCTCTATCAATGGAAAGCCCAGTGGTTAGTCCCCGCTTAAGCTGTTTGAGCCAGAAAACGCTATAGATTATGAGTTTGAAAAATTGAATAATTGCGATCGCTTTCTTGTATTCTCCTAGATGTTTTCATTCGCAACACCAAGTTTGATGTATTTGATGAGGGCGATCGCTTTTTATTTTTTTGCTTTAAGATGTCAAATCCAATAAATTTTTCGCTACGAATTTCCTTAGAGATCCGAGCGCTTTCTCTCAATCCTTTTTTAGCGATCGCTATCCTATTTTAGACACTTAAGTACCATAAATTACTAAAAATAGGAGATTAAGCGTTTTTACTGAAGACAATAACATTTCTTTACAACAATAATAGTAATTAAGACAAGCGCAGACAATAAATCTTAAGTTTTAGTCTTCCAATCCAAGTCTTACCTATCTATACAATTCTGAGAAGCGTATTTCTTGGCATTTACATAGAGCTTTAATTTTTTTCTCCATAAACGTTTCTAATAACAATTCAAAGTTGTTGTTTGGGGATGCGTATGGCAATTTTTCGGCGGAGATTGGCTTGTATATTCGCTCGATTTAACCTATCTAATTTATTTTCCCTCTAAAGCATTTTAACCATGTATCAATCTCCCGAGCAATCTAATAATTTATTCAAACAAGTTTTGGCACAATCACTCCAAGATGCGTATGCTCTCCTCGAACAATTTGCTAAAGTCGAAGACTTTGCGATACAGATGAGGCAAGTCTTTGGAAATAATTATGATGTCTTAGCTGCTAGTTCATTAATCCAAGACTGGACGCAAGGAGATTTTACAAAACTCCCCTCTATCGAGATTCTAGAAGCATCACAAATTAATGGAGCTAATGGAGCTTTTGCTGAGGCAACTAATACTATCTACTTATCCCAAGAATTCTTCAGCGAAAATGTTAGCAATCCTCAAGTCATTACCAAGGTTTTGCTCGAAGAGATCGGACACTATATAGACTCGCGCATTAATTCCAACGATGCGCTAGGAGATGAAGGAGAAATTTTTGCTTCTGTGGTTCGAGGACAGCAATTAAGTCAATCGACACTACAAACACTAAAACAAGAAGACGATTCTGCTCTTATTTCGTTAAATGGACAGCTAGTAGAAATCGAACAATCCACGAGCAACTATACGCCATTTGGTAGCGAGTTTAGGGTAGACACGGCGACATCTACAGGACGAGTGACTAGTCCTGAAATAGCAACCGCAGCCAATGGAGATTTTGTAGTTGTTTGGTCAACACCATTCTCCACAAACGACACCGATATTTACTTGCGACGATTTAACGCAGACGGAACGCCCAAAGATAGTTTCGATCGCGCTGTTGCCACATCATCTCTCAATCAATTCGATCAAACAGTGGCGATGGCAGCAGATGGAAGTTTTGTAGTTGCCTGGACAGAAATCGATTCAACGGGAGATAGCGATGTTTACTTTCAACGTTATGATTCGGCTGGCAATGTATTAGGTAGTGCTGTTGAAGTAGCTGCTATTAGTCCTGGAAAGGAGCAACTAGCGCCTGATATTGCCATGTTTGATAATGGAGACTTCGTGGTTACTTGGACTGAGGAGTTCTCGGCTACTGACCTCGATGTTCGGATGCGAGGATTCCGCAGAGACGGAACCGCTTTTACAGGAGATCTAGGAGTTGCTACTTCATCGAGCAACCAATCAGATGCTTCAGTTGATGTTCGCCCGATTGCTGCAAGCGGTGAAACCTCTGTTGTAGTGAGTTGGACTGATAATCGTAATGGCAGCGATGACATTTTCTTTCAGCGTTATGATGGCAATTTATTTGCTTTAGGCGACCAAACCCAAGCCAATATTACGACAGAAAATAGCGATGACGAATCTTCTGTTGCTCTCGACGGCGCAGGTAACTTTGTTATTGCTTGGACTCATGAATTTTCTAGCACTGGTGGCGACGATGATATTCGCTTCCGTCGCTTTAGCGGCATTGATGGAAGCGGGTTAACCTTATTCGACCAAGTAACAGCTTCCCCATCAGGAGATCAAGACGAGCCAGTAGTTTCTATGTCTAACGATGGTCGCTTTGTTGTGGCTTACGAAGACGACACGAATGAATCGGTCAGATATCTAGAATATGACTCGTTTGGCAATCCAATCGGATTTTCACAACAATATGATGTTAGTCAAGGCTTTGAAGATAATCCTGCGATCGCATTGAATGGGAATGGTTCCCAAATGATTATCGTCGCAGACGATGACTTGTTAAATTCTTTTGACCCCACAGCACGAGTCTTTAAGTCTACGAATCAGAATAACTTCATTATCGGCGGCAGTAATAATGACATTATTTCAGGTCAAGCTGGTAACGATTTCTTTGATGGTAGAGGTGGCAACGATACTATCAATGGCGGTTTGGGCAACGATATCATGAGTGGCGGAGCCGATAACGACATGCTCGTCGGCGGTTCTGGCAACGATACTATCAATGGCGAAACGGGAAGCGATACCGTTAACTACGGTTCCCTCGGTCGCGCCGTTACCCTACTTAGAGCGGGTTCGGTCAGCAAAGGCACATTAGGAACCGACACGCTCTCTAATGTCGAAAGAATTATCGGGGCTGTAGGTTTCAACAATACCATCAACGCTTCAAGCGGTTCGACGGCTAGTATCAATGCCAATCTGACAACCAATAGCTTAACGATTAATTTACCCGCGTTTGTTGGTTTACCATTTACCTTTGCG
>JALOOL010000101.1 GCA_025454425.1 Hydrococcus sp. Prado102
GCCAAATAGATTTTCATCGAGTAGAGAAACCCTCCACCAACAGGGCGTTCCAGCAGGGATGGGTTTATGGCATTCCCATTGCAAAATGTTTTGCGCCTGACTGATTTGCAAGGGAGAGAGAGTAAATGCTTTGTCTGCATGGGAGTCGTGAAGATGCGTTGCTAAATCGCGATCGACATAACTGACTAGTTGTAAAGCCAATTGGTTTATTGGATTCTCGTAAGGCATACTCTACAATTGTTTTATTTTTAGATTTACAAAGAATAATTCCAATTGATGAATTTTCGTCAGGTTGTTTTACTTTGTCATCTAATGCTGCTAAGTAAAATTGCATTTTGCCAATATATTCAGGCAAAAACTTACCAATTTTTAACTCTACTGCAACCAAACATAAGTTTGATTTTCTATTTGATGAATTAAAACATTCTTAGTCCAGCCAAATTTTCGAGTCATTTTGATATAAAATTCTCGTTCTAAGTCATCTTTACATTTTTTTAGAACAATCAAATTATGAGTCCAACCAATTTCTGCAACCAATGGTTGCAGTTTTTGATTTTGAGAATATTCAAGATAAAAACTACGCATATTCCAGATATTACGAGCGGAAAATCCACTAATACCAGGAAATTCATTTTGTAAATCTTTTGCTAGTTGTTTGACTACCGATCTACCCCAAGTTTCACCTTGTTGACGAGTAACAATTGTTTTGCCAATGTCCCAATAAAGTGCAATCAGTTCTTTGTTGACTGCTTTAAGTGCTTCATATTGAGCAGAACGAATTCGCTGTTTTATTTCTATTAATAAATTGTTATATTCTTCTGGAATTGGTTTATTCATATAAGCTTGAATTAAGAGTTGTAGTAACCAAATTATGATTGACGATTACGAAAAAGCGATCGCGCTTACTGAGAAAATGGAAGCACAATTACCCATTTCCGTTTATGCAACGCCTCAATTGTTGAAAACAATGGAAGAAAAAGGGGAGAAGTGCGATCGCGATCGCTTATTTACTATCGAGAAAGTGCATTATTCTGGAGATATGGGGGGAATTACTTGTGCGCTTACCCCCGATTCTAAGAGTGACATGGTATTCGCTGTATCGTTGACTCATTTGCGCATTCCTGACGACCATCCATTAGCATCAGAAATTCAGTCTTATCAAAAAAAGAGAACGCTTCGACTCGCGATCGCGGATGGTAAGATGGGCAGAGCAAAACGATTAGCAAAGCAAGATCGGAAGAAAAAAGGATTTGGTGGATAAATCAACTACTGAAGCGGTATTCCATGTTTACGGGTAGTTTTACCTCTTTAGGTTCATCAAAATAATAGTATTGTCCTCTCATTTGTACGTTTTGAATGAGACTCACCGGAGGCATATTTACAACGTCATAACTGATTACTTGGTTGGTAAACATGACATCCAAGGGATTTAGAGACTGTTTGTAAATAAAATCTTAAGAACTTTGTTGTGAATGTGTGTTGGCTAATCGCTTTAACATTAAATGAATCATAGCTATATAAATAAGAGATTCGCTGGTTTCCGGCAGCTTTTCATAATCTATTACTAAGCGACGCTTCTTAATTAACCAAGCAAAAGTTCTTTCTACTACCCATTCTTAGTTTTTCTCGAAGTACTTTGTTTAATTGATACCAAACTTTCTTTCTTTTCCACTGGTCAAAGTAGGTTCTCACTGTTGACCAATGGGGAAAATCATGGGGAAGCGATCTCCATTGACATCCGGTTTCAAGTAGATAGAATATGGCGTTAACTACCTCTTCTTCGCTCGATTTCGCGTTTTCGTCCGCGTCTTTTTTCTTCGGGCAGTAACGGTTTGATAATTTCCCATTCTGAGTTGGTTAGATCGGATGGATAAGCACTTCTTCCCATATCTACTTAGTTGATTGCATCTCACTTTTTATGAATAATTATAAGGTCAGACTTATTCAACCTTAATGTGAAATTCTTTTATGTGAGATAGCCTTACGGGGACACAACAACTTAAACTAATCCCTATGAGGGATTGAAATGAATAAGTCTGTGCTTAAAACTGTAGGCTTTTTTCTCAAAATAATCCCTATGAGGGATTGAAACCCTAAACTATCCATGATTCATCTCCTTTGCTTTTGAAGGTGTACGCTAACGTATCCAACAAAGCAATACCAATCTCCCTAACTAAGCATTATGACATTGACTTGCTTGCTGAATTTGCGCTAATAACTGTTCTTCGCTTTGTGCGGGTTCTAAGCAAGCTAATCCCCGACAAACGATCGCAACTGCATTATCGGGTAAGTCAGTCTCAACTTGATATGCAACTGTCGGGAAATACTTAGAAATCAACCTTTTCAAGGTTTCTTGTGCGGCGCGAACCACCGTTGCTTGACCGTACCAATCCAAAGCAATAAATAAACTCGGACAAGCTTGGGGAGACTGTTCGAGGACGGCGCTGAATGCTTGTAAAGCTTGTTCTGCGCGATCGAGATAGTTTAGATTTTCGGTGAGTAGCGCCAGACGAATCAAATTCGCGATCGCAATGCCATTAGCAGCAGGAGTGGCATTATCGACATAGCTGCGTTCCCTTACTAACAAATCTTCGCTATCGTCCGCCGCCGTGTTGTAATAGCCTCCCATTTCAATACTCCAGAAGAACTCGTCAAACTCCTGTTGCACTTCAATGGCTTTTTCTAACCAGTACTTGTCGCTTGGGGAAGCTGCGTACAAATCTAAAAGTGCTTTGATAAAAAAAGCATAATCTTCCGATTGCGCTAGGACGGTTGCTTGTCCTTCGTAGTTGAGACGATGCAAGCGTCCATTAACCCATTGATTATCTAAAATAAATTTAGCCGCACGAGTTGCTAATTCCCAGTAAGATGATTCGCCAAACACCCCATAAGCTCTTGCCAAACCCGATATCATCAAACTATTCCAAGCGACTATCATTTTGGTATCGGTGACGGCGGGAATGCGACCTTTCCAAGGAAATGTTTTTGCTTCTTGGTTATTTCTTGCTGGCGGAAACGTCGTTATTTCTGTCGGTTTTGCACCATAGCGAACTTCAAAGAGTTTCTCTAAGATTGCTTCTAAGGTTTTTGAAAATTGACCGCCTCCCCGACATTGCAGGACGTTACTCCCTTCAAAATTCCCTTTTTCTGTAATCGTAAAAGCGGTTTTTAAATGATCTAATTCAATAGGCGTTAAAATTTGCTCTAATTCCTCGTAACGCCAGACGTAAAACGCGCCTTCTTCTGGTTCTGACGCATCGGGGGAGATAAAGCTATCTGCATCTTGCGCGGCGTAAAAATAGCCTTCTGGCGAGGTCATTTCGCGCTTTAACCATGCAATTGTTCCCGCGATCGCGCGTTCAAATGCAGGTTCTTGCTTCCCTGCACTCCAAAGGTTGGCGAGATACTCTAAAATCTGTCCGTTATCGTAGAGCATCTTTTCAAAATGCGGAACCGTCCAAGTAGAATCGACCGTGTAGCGATGAAATCCGCCGCCGACGCTATCGTAAATTCCCCCTAATGCTAAATCTTCTCCCCTCTGGTAAGACACTTTTTGTCCGTCGTAGCGAGATTTGAACTGAAAGCGACTTCCCTGGAGTGCTAGATTGGCGTAAGGAATCATCGGAAAGCTGGGACGACCGAAATCGTTGGCGCTGACGTTAATAACTCCCGTATTTGCTTCGATTCCTGTCAAAAGTAGTTCTTCGCTAAGCGAGTCGCTTTCTGAGGCGGGTAGAATTGTCGATTGTTGAAGGATTCCTAAAATTTCTTGTTTGAAAGAATTAAGCTTTTCTTTTTCGACATCGTAGAAATGACGCACCGATTGCAACACTTGCAGAAAACCGGGACGACCGTAGCGAGGATCGACTGGAAAATAGGTTCCGCCATAAAAAGGAACGCGATCGTCAGGCGTAAGGAAGATGTTGAGCGGCCAACCTCCTTGACCCGTCATCATTTGTAGCGCCTGCATATATATGCTATCAATGTCGGGACGTTCTTCTCGATCGACTTTGATGGGGAGAAAATTAGCATTCATGTACTCGGCGATCGCGCTATCGGAGAATGCTTCCCCTTCCATTACCGTACACCAGTGACAGCTAGAGTAACCAATCGAGAGGAATATTGGTTTATTTTGCTCTTTTGCCGTCGCAAGCGCTTCTTCGCACCAAGACCACCAATCGATAGGATTATCGGCGTGTTTGCGGAGGTAGAGACTTTGAGTAGAAGCAAGACGGTTAGACATGGCCATCGACAACGAATACTTTCTTTGACAGTTTAACGTGGGTAGCGATCGATGTGTCGATCGAGATAATGTAGATTTTTGGTATCTTTTACCAGCCATATCAAAACATTTTTGTTGAAGCCTTACACGCTTAAGGAACTCTTAAATGCTTTACATCAGGTGATTTCAACCGATTCGCAAGGCGGTTAGACATAGCAGAAATTTCGTTGAACGAGCGAGAGAATCGTAATTCTTAGCCTTTTTCAGCTTGCTTGTACGTCGTTCCATCAGGCATAATCGCACCAGTTAGGTTTGCTCCATTTAAATTAGCTCCATGTAACTTGGCGTTGGTTAAATTAACATCAGTCAAGTTGGCATTTATTAATTTAGCACCAAGTAAACTTGCACCTTCTAAAATCGCTCCAGTCAAGTTAGCACCGTATAAATCTGCTTGATTGAGATTAGCATTGCTTAAATTAGCACCGCAGAAATTCCCTAAACCCTTGGCTTCTCTTAAATTTGCATTACTTAGATCGGCACCAATGAATTTAACATTATTCAAGATAGCTCTACTTAAATCTGCTCCTTGTAAATTGGCTTCAGCTAAGTCAGCATTGGTCAGATCGAGATTACTTAGATTAGCATTTTGTAGTGAGGCTCTAGGAGCAATCAAATAAGCTCCTGCTTTGATTGGATTAAACCCTTCTGGGAATCGTGTATTTTCATCGTAAATAGCTTGTTTGAGAATAGCGCCTTCAAAATTAGCACCTTGAAAATCTGTTAATTTATCTGTGTGGCTTTTATAAGGACTACTCCTCAAATTTGCCTGGGTTAAATTGACTCAGCCTCGCTTCGCATAAATTAACATTGTAAAGATAACGTAAACCACTAATATCCGCTCTAGTTAAATTTGCTCGACTAAAATTTAGTCCATCAAGCTTTTGTTTTTGCAAATTAAAATTGATTCCAATAAGATTAATCCCAGAAAAATCTCTTTCTCCCGCCTTGTATCTTTCCCAAAACTCTTCAGCACTTATGGAAGGCGTATCTATCTCAGGCGCGATCGCTTCTTGAGCGAGTTGCGTGTCAACCCGTTCAAAAAACTGCGTCAACAAATCGCTATCGTCTTGCTTTTGGGACGCGATCGCATCCAAATCTTGACTTAAGTATGCTAATTGAGCGACTTGATGCTTAACCTCTCTAAGATCTTGAGTCGTTATATCTAATCGTTCCTCAATCTGTTGAAGTTTGGTAAAAATAGAAGCGATTGCGCTTTGCGCAGCGCCAAGGGCGATCGCAAGTTTTAATGCTGTTTTCTCCATTATTCACTTTAAAATTAACTTAGTTCAAAACTTAGATGTCGATCGTCAATTTAAATCGATGAGAAGGTATTTGTTTTTTAGTCGCTATTATATCGCTCTTTTTTTACTCAGTTTATTCTTTCTGATTTCTTGTCAAAAAACTCCATCAATTCACTCCCTACAACCGTTACCACAAGACCCATATATTCAAGTATATTTCAATCACAATCAAGCAAAAGGTGCTGAGTATACAGACCCTTATCGTAAGATTACGCGACCTGGAGATAATTTAGAACAAATTTTGATTGATGAAATTAATTCGGCTACTTCCACAATCGATGTTGCCGTACAAGAATTGCGCTTGCCAAAAATTGCTCGTGCTTTAGCAGAACGTCACAAAGCAGGCGTTCGAGTTAGAGTTATCTTAGAACATATTTATAATCGTCCTTTAAGCGAATTAACGCCAGAAGAGATTAATAAATTTACCAAAAGAGAACGCGATCGCTACAATGAATTTCTAGCATTTATCGATACAAACAAAGATGGAAAACTCAGTTCTCAAGAAGTTAATGAAGGCGATGCTTTAGTAATTTTACGCAATGCTAATATTCCCGCGATCGACGATACGGCTGATGGGTCTTCTGGTAGCGGTTTAATGCACCATAAATTCACGATCGTTGATAATAATATCGTCTTGGCAGGTTCGGCAAATTATACGCTTAGTGACATTCACGGAGATGCTAATCGTCCTAAAACTAGAGGTAATGCTAATAATTTACTAAGAATTAATAGTCCTCAATTAGCACAACTTTTTACTGAAGAGTTTAATCTCATGTGGGGAGATGGTATTGGAGGCAAAGTAGATAGTGAATTTGGCATCGATAAACCCAGACGAGATCCCAAACAAATAAAACTTGGCGACACAATTGTAACCGTCCACTTTTCACCTAATTCATCAACTGTTCCCTGGCATTTTACTAGTAATGGATTAATTGGTAGTACGCTTGAGAAAGCAACCAGATCGATTGATTTAGCTTTATTTGTTTTTAGCGAGCAAAAACTTGCTAACATCCTTAATAACGAACATCAACAGGGAGTAAAAATAGAAGCATTAATCGATCCAGAATTTGCTTTTCGTAACTATAGTGAAGGATTAGATATGCTAGGGGTCGCTATGAGCGAAAAATGTCAATACGAACGTGAAAATCGTCCTTGGCAAGTACCTATTGATACGGTAGGAATTCCTCAACTTCCTATAGGAGACAAATTGCATCATAAATTTGGCATTATAGATACAGACATGGTAATTACAGGCTCTCATAATTGGTCAGCAGCAGCTAATTATCATAATGATGAAACTTTATTAATCGTACAAAATCCGTTAATTTCTGCTCATTTTATCAGAGAATTCGAGCAATTATATAGAAACGCGGTCTTAGGCGTTCCCGTACCAATCAAAAATAAAATCCAGGCACAAAACAAGAAATGTTCTCATACAATTGTAACTTCAAGCTCATCCAATTCTAATGGATTAATTAATCTCAATACCGCCAATCGAGAAGAATTAGAATCTTTACCAGGAATTGGCGCTAAATTAGCACAACGCATTATCGAAGCACGTCAGCAGCAGGAATTTACATCTATTGAAGATTTACAAAGAGTTTCAGGAATTAGTCAAAACAAAATTCAAAAATTAGAAGGTAAAGTTACTTGGTGATTTTTTAATCAATGTATAAAAATAAGCAAGCTTATGGAACTTATTTATTAATTGGTATTAATTTAGGTGTTTTTGCTTTAGAAATTAACTCAGGTGGTAGTGAAAACTTAGAAACTCTTTACCAATTAGGTGCTTTAGTTCCTCAAGAAGTTTTGGGAGGAGAATGGTGGCGATTAGTAACCGCTAATTTTTTACATTTTGGTTGGATACACCTAGTAAGTAATATGTTGGGTCTTTTTTTTATCGGTCGTTTTGTCGAATTTGTTTTAGGATTTAGCCGATTTTTAATTGCTTATTTATTTAGCGGTATAGGTTCGATGCTAGTTTTTTCTATCTTGACAATCGAACTTGGGGATTACCAACAAATTTTAGTTGGGGCATCGGCAGCTATTATGGGATTAGTTGGCGTAATGAGTGCGATCGCATTCTCCGATTGGAGAAAAGAAAAGTCTCGCCTTGCTGCCAAACGATTAAATTTTATTTTATTAATTATTGGACTTCAATTTATTTTTGATATTACCAATCCCCAAGTTAGTTTTTTAAGTCATCTCTTAGGATTAATTTTGGGATTTTTAATTGGAAGTGTATTGTTAATTGGGTAGAAGCATTATTTGAAATTAATAATATTTTTATAAATATCATTAAGATCGACTAGTAGGGGCGCATGGCGTGCGCCCTCATAAGCAGTGGCATACGCTCAAAAAATCACATATACCAGAAATATAATATTTTCAATTCCGTAAAAGAAATGAAATGCGATCCCGAAAAACATCTCTAAATATAAAATAGCTAGTGCGATCGCGCTCTTAACAAAACGTTAGCAATGGTAATTTAACGAACGTGACAGGAAAATATAAGTTTAGATGCAACTGTATTTTCCTGTTGCTGCGATAAACTTGGTTCGACTTTTGGTTGAAAATTAGTACTTTCCTCTGACTCCAAAGACAACCATTCTTGAGTTGCTGGAGAGTTGAGTAAATCGTCAGGAGATGGCGGCAATCCTCCGCGTCCGACATTATAAAAAGAAATTCTGCCCTTGGCTGTGCCTCCCACTTGACAGCCTTGTGCCACTTCGACATTAATTCTCTCTTCGGTGAGATTTTCTAAGCCTTGCGTGGGTTCGATTCCAGAAGTATTAATAATGACTACTCCTTGCCTTCCTGCGGTCGAGCTAGCCGTTATATCGCTCAGGGGTGTGAGTTGTTGGCGGAAGTCGATGCCAAAGATGCTATCAGTTTTGATAACAACTCTTCCTCCATCGCCAAGGAAAGCATTAGCTGTAATATCGCTATTTTCATCGGGAACTGCCACAATTGAGCCTGCATCGAGAAAAATTCTGCCGCCATCGCCACCTGCTTCTGCTGTGCCTGCGGTGGTGGAGATTTGAGAGCTATTGCGTAGAAACAATAAATCTTGTACGTTTAGGGTTATATTGCCTCCATCTGTACTAACAGTTTCGGCAGAGATTGAACCGTTATCTAAGGTCAAAGAATCTGCTTGTAACCTCACCTCACCGCCTGTTCCTTTTCCTTGACTGTTAACTGAAATAGTTGCTCCATCAGCAATTGTCAGGGTTTGAGGAGAAATGCGATCGGTAAAAATGTCTCCGCCGTTTGCGTTTTTAGTAGAATCTTCTGTTGTGTTGGCAAATAACCCGCTATTAGTTCCTGTAAGTAGGATGCTATCGTTAACTTGAAGTTTAATATCGCCTGCCTCGCTATCGCCAGAGGTAGTAGTTAATAATTGTCCGCCATTGCGGATTTCCATGCGATCGGCATTGACAGTGATTGTACCGCCTTGTCCGCCTGCGGTTGCGGCTGAAATTTCTGCTCCGTTTTCAACAAGTAATTGTCTAGTAGTTAAATTTAAATTTCCTGCTCTTCCTTTGCCAAATGTTGCACTATCCAAACTACTGCTAAGTTGACCATTAGCCGAAGTACCAATCAATCGTACTGATTCCGTGGCATTAACAGTTAAAGTTCCCCCGTCTCCTTCACTGCCTGTCCCAGCCGTTGTGGAGATCGTAGCACCATCTTGAACCAGCAATTGCCTAGTAGTTAAACTTAAATCTCCTGCTCTTCCTTTGCCAAGGGTTGCACTAATCAAACCACTGCTAGGTTGACCATTAGCCGAAGTGCCAATCAATCGTACTGATTCAGTAGCATTAATTGTTAAAGTTCCCCCATTTCCTTGACTACCTAAACCTGCCATTGTGGTTATCGCAGCACCATCTCGAACTAGCAATTGTCTAACTGACAGATTTATATCTCCCGCGTTTCCTGTACTAGAAGTGTCAGTAAATAATTGTGCGTTATCAGTTACTGATAGCGTATTAGCTTTGATAGTAAGATTGCCTCCTTTACCAGTTCCTACCAACCCAGGTAAGACAAAAACAATAGTACTTGCTCCACTTCCTGCCCCATCAAAAGAAACTTTTCCTTTCTGGGCTTCAATCGTTATGTTTCCAGCATCTCCTGAACTAACAGTCAAAGCTTGTAAGTTTGAACGATTGTTAACTGAAACGGATTCAGAAACTTTCACCCGAATATTGCCAGCATTTCCTTGTCCAAGAGTAGTGGTAGCAACAAGAGCGCCATTAGATAAAGACAGAGAACGCGCATTAATGACAATATCGTCTGCATTACCGATAGCTGTTGGTGCTACAAGGCTGGCAACTCCAGCAGGAACTCCTCCTCCATCCAAAGAAACTTCATCTTTAGCTGTAATAATTACTTTTCCAGCATTTCCTCGCCCTAAAGTAAAAGAACCAATGTTAAATGCACCGTTTCCTTCAAAAGTTCCCGTATTAATAATTACATCTCCTGCATTCCCCACGCCTCTAGCACTTACTTGATTAACAATTGCGCTTCCTAACGGAGAATTCCCCTGAATTTTTAGGCTTTGTGCGGCATTAATTTCAATATTTCCCGCTCTTGCACCAAGCGATCCTAATCCTTCCCCTAATCCCGCTAAAAATTGCGCTCCACTATTTATCTCGAAATTCTGAGCATTAACGGTAATACTACCTCCGCCTGCTCCTTGCACATTTACGATCGCACCATCACTTAAACTAACATTTCCCGCACTATTAAAAATGACATTGCCTGCTTTTCCAGTAGAAAAAGCACCTATTCCACCACCTGATAGAAGAATATCCCTATTTTCAAGATTTGGCTGTCCGTCTCCTCGAATCGTTCTAAGAAATTTCCCCGTCCCATCTAACCTAACTATTGAATCGACTGCACCTGGAACTGTAGTTAGGGTAATATCGCCACCAGGGGCAAATACAATTCCGCTACTAGCTATCCCCGCACCAATCAACGCTAAGTTTTGTCGAGTTTGGAGGTTAGCCGCATTGAGAATGATTCCAGAATTATCGCTCTCAAACACCAACCCAATCGGCACGGGAACATCTATCGTCAGTAATGGCGGCGCATTGGGATTAGTCGCACTAAAATTCTCTCCATTGGGAAAGGCAATACTATTAGCCGTGCTACCAATAAATGACCCCCTCACATCTAACGTAGCGTTGGGGCCGAAGATTATTCCATTAGGATTGATGAAAAAGAGATTAGCGTTTCCTTCTACTCCGAGGGTTCCAAAAATCTGTGAAGGATTATTTCCAGTGACGCGAGAGAAGATGGTTTTAATCGCTGCGGGATTGGCAAAGTAAGCGGCGCGACCTTCTGATATATTAAATTCTCTAAAGCTGTGAAAGAGGTTAGAACCCCTTGTAGCACCCCCTGTAATACGATCGCGCGTTGCATTAACTCGATTAATTTGCGAACCTACGGTGCCATCGGAAACGATCTGTGCTTCGATCGCATCGTTTGATAAAATCGAGAAACAGCCAAGCGTTAAAGTAACTATTCGACTCGAAAAAGAGAAACTGTTCTGAAGATGTCGAGCGCCCATAACCAGACAGGATTAATTTCGTTAATAATATTCAAACTTGGGGGAGTGCGATCGCATTTATGCACTCTCTCTTAACAATTCTGTAAACTGAGAAAGTTAAAACGCGATCGCGCTAATTTTCTCAGATGAAAGTTCAATACTTCTGCTTAGCATTTTTATCGTTTATTATTGGAGGATCTAAAGCTCCTGCTTCTAGCGCGATCAATCCGACTCTATTATCGGGAAATATTAGCCTTACTCTCCAAAAAGGCGTATGGAAATTGTGGCAGGAAAAACCCGTCTATCAAAACATAACTCTCGATTTAGTCTGCACAAAAGGTCAATGCGAACCGGAAGTTTGGGCATATGCTCCCCAGTTTAATAAAGATGTGGATCATCAGGGAACGGTTACAATAACTCGTCTCGATAATGCTTGGCAATTGCAAGTTAAAATGATGATTCAATCTCATCCTTGGCAAAAAACACCGCTACAAGAAGCCAATTATGCGCTCGAAATCCTGCCCCACAAAGGTAAATTGATTGGTAGTTATTCGGGAAACTTTAATAACCGTTCTTTACGCGGCAAAGTTAATGGGATCGTTGCACCTTATTGGCCCAAACCCATTGCCAACCATCAACCCATACAACCCAAAGAACATCCGCGTCTCATTTTTCGCCGCGACGAACTTCCCGCCTTGCGAGAAAAAGCCAAAACTCCCGCAGGACAAGCGATTCTCGCTCGATTAAACAAGCAACTCCAAGAAAAAGTTTACTATGAAGGTTACGTTCCCAATGGCGGCTATCATGCGGCGGGAAACTGTTTTCTTTCTATCCTAAACGACGACAAACAAGCGGCGGAAACTGCTTGGGTTCAGGTCGAAAAGTCGATGCGAGAACCAGGACGCAGAATCTTCGAGCAAGGCCCGATAGTTGCAGGAGTCGCGATCGCCTACGACCTTTGTTATAATTCCTGGAGTGAGGAACGCTTGAGAACGGTCACTCGTTGGCTAGCAGGTCAAACACTCTGGTTAACTAACGGAGACACGCCTAGAAGAGGCTGGAATAGCAATCCTTGGAGTAATTGGAGTGCTAGGGTGCGAAGTGCGGCAGGGTTGGCTTCTTTAGCCATTCTCGACGAACCCGACGAACTTTTTTTAAGACCGACCGATGTTCATAGATTCTCAAAAATAGCCGAACGCAACATTCAACGATATCTTATGACTGCGGTTGGCGATCGCGCTTTTGGCACAGAAGGCGACCATTATACCACAGAACCGTGGGTTTTGAGCTTAATTGCTTATTTACACGCTTATCGAAATGTTATAGGCAAGGATTTAGTACGGGGATCGAGTGCGGAATGGTTTTTACCCCATTATCTAACGCGAATTATTGAAAGAGATGGACAGTTAGAGGTTCCTACCTACGGACGACAGCGGCGTTTTGCAGGTGGATCGATTTTTACGTTAGGAATGGGGACGGTTTCAGAACGATTTTTGCCAGGCGTAATGTGGTTGTTTCGTCGTAACTTTGGGATGGAAGGCGATAAAACTTTTGGGATTAATTTCCCTTATGAAGCTGTTTTTGCACTAAAAAACTAT
This sequence comes from Hydrococcus sp. Prado102, assembly GCA_025454425.1. Classification (GTDB taxonomy): domain Bacteria; phylum Cyanobacteriota; class Cyanobacteriia; order Cyanobacteriales; family Microcystaceae; genus Hydrococcus. The sequence continues at coordinate 12,733 of JALOOL010000101.1, forward strand.
CGTGAAGATATTACATCTCAAAATCCTCAAGAAGAACTCGATCGCACCTTAGCAGACGAACAAAAAGGCTTCTATGTATTTCGCGATCGCTGGCAAGATAGTAACGATTTTGTGGCTAGTATCTATCTTAAACGACAACCACTAGGCGGTTCTTGGTCGTATCCCGATGTCGGGAGTTTCCGCATTTGGGGATTGGGCGGTCGTTGGGCAAATCCTGGCATTTCCGATAAAGATGGTCAATGGGCGGATGAAAATGTCGTAGTAATGCCCAAAACAAGACCTTGGAATCGTGCAAAACCCCTTTTCTTTTTCTCCAGTCAAAATGGGTCGGGAATTGTTAGCTTAAAAACTGACGATAATGTGGTTAAAGGTAGCACTCGTGCGAGTATTGGTTCGGTGCGATCGTTTGCTGTCGATTATAGCGGTTCGTCGGGTGCTAGCGGACTTTTTGCCGTAGTTGATAAGTTTGAGGGAACGCCAGATGCAGAAGTGTTTCAAGATAAAACTTGGATTATGAATACTGAAGGAAAAGTGACGATTCGCGATCGCACTTTTACTATAGAAGCTCCCAACGGTGCGACAATGAAAGGAACCTTCGTCGCGCCTTCCCAAGTCAAAATCTCTTATGAGAAAACCAAAACCGGAGGAAAAATCTTGGCAACAGGCGGCAATGAATTTTTTGTTATCATGACAGTGCAACAAGGTCAAGCCCCTCCTGTAACCATTTCTGGCAAGGGTTTAGATGCAATGGTTCGAGTAGGCAAGCAAACCGTTCATTTTGGTAGCGATCGCCTTTTTCTTGGCGTATTTTAATCGGTTATTGTAGGGGCGCATGGCGTGCGCCCGAACACTTATTAGTTCAGTGATAGATGCGCGGAGGGCGGCAAGTGTTGGAAGTCGAAAGTCGTTCGTCAAGATGAAACTGATAACTGGTCACCTATAAAGTCTACTTTATCTTCCGAAGGACGCTCTGCTGTGGTTAATATAAAAAAGCCGCTTTTTTGGTTGAGTTGTAGCTTAGTTATTCCGTTATATTACGGAATAATCTCTAGCTACTATGCTTTGAGTCAAGATTACATCGTTCAAGATGACGTTCGTCAACACGTAGTCTGGTTGCAAAGATTTGTCGATCCTCAATTATTTCCTAACGATCTCATCGCTGACTATTTTACAAGTCTAGCTCCGGTTGGATATAAGTTTTTTTACTGGATGATGGCGAAGCTTGGCATTGAACCAGTTATCTTAGCCAAGATTTTGCCACTTTTTTTAGCTTTAATTGCAACCATTTATATTTATAAACTTTCTCTCAAAATTTTTCCGATTCCTGCAAGTGCTTTTTTGACCTGCTGGCTTTTTAACCAACTAATGTGGTTAAATGACGATCTGATCTCTGCAACGCCGAGGGCATTTGTTTATCCTTTTTTTGCTGCTTTTTTGTATTATTCGATCGAGCGATCGCTAATTCCACTTTTAATATCAGTTGCCCTACAAGGATTATTTTATCCACAACTATTATTAGTCGAACTTGCTATTTTAACACTGCGTTTATTTGACTGGCGAGGAATAATCCCCAGATTTTCTCAAGATAAAAAAAATTTTCTTTTTTGGATAGCTGGATTAGGAGTTGCTTTGCTTATTTTACTTCCTGTTGTCATCAATAAATCGGAATTTTCAATAGTTACTTCAACACAAATGCGAGTCATGCCAGAATTTGGCTGGCGAGGAAGAAATCAATATTTTGGAGTCAATCCGCTACAATTTATTTTTTTAGGAAATAGCGGAATACAAATCCCCTTGTTTCCTTCAATCGTTTGGGTGGGATTTGCGCTGCCATTTTTGTCAAAATCTCGATTTCCTTTACTCAATTTAATAACCGCAGAAGTCAAAATCGTCTGGCAAATCGTTTTAGCTTCTCTGGGAATGTTTTTCTTCGCTCATTTATTGCTTCCTAAACTACATCTTCCCAGTCGCTATACGCTTCACAGTTTCCGATTTGTGATAGCAATAGCAGCAGGAATTGTTTTATTAATCTTTTTAAACTCTGGATGGCGTTGGTGGCAAAATAAACGAAATACAAAGTCGCAATTTACTAAACGAGAATCTTTAGGGTTAGGACTGATAGGAATAGGTGCGACAATAGTCATTATTTTCCCAATTATACCTCCGGTTTTCTTGGGAATCTTTCAAACTTGGGTAATTGGTACAGAACCAACAATTTATCAGTTTTTATCCGAACAACCAAAAGATACTTTAATTGCTTCTTTAGCTTTAGATGCTGATAACTTACCTGCCTTTGCCGAACGTTCTAACTTTGTCGGTCGAGAATTTGCTCTCGCTTATCATCCAGTTTATTACGAGCAAATGAAACAAAGAGCGATCGCCTTAATCGATGCTCAATATAGTTCCGATTTATCAGTTACTAAAAAGATGATTGGAAAATATAAGATTGATTTCTTTTTGATAGAACGAAAGGCTTTTGAATCCGATTATCTCCTACAACAAGAATGGTCGATAAGAAGTTCTTTTAAACAGCACGTCTTTGAAGTAAACGAAAGATTAAAAAGAGGAGAAATACCCGCATTAAAAAGAATAGGCGATCGCTGTTCTGTTCTCTCAACAACTAAGTCGATTTTGGTAGATGCAAATTGTTTGAAATCTATAGCAATCTCAAAAAATTAATTAATAACCCGAACTTTAGCGGATAAGTGCCGCTTTTGGCGATAAACTACTGCGATCGCCAATCCAGATCGTGCAGTATAGTCTTGCCAAATTGGTTTGAGTTCTCCACGTTGTTAAGATCTTAGGAAAGTTTTTAGTAGTTAACTATGATCTTTAAACCCCAAAGAATCGAACCTCAACCCGGTCAAGAATCAGTCTGGGACTACCCTCGTCCGCCACGTCTAGAACCTTCTCCCAAACGCATTGAAGTAATTTTTAACGGAGTTGCGATCGCAACCAGCCAGCGCACCTATCGCGTCCTCGAAACCAGTCATCCTCCCATTTACTATATCCCGCCAGAAGATATCAAAATGGAATATTTAACGGCAGCAGTAGGTCAATCATTTTGTGAGTGGAAAGGAATAGCCGCTTATTATACCATAACTGTTGGCGATAGAAAAGAAAAAAATGCTGCTTGGTATTATCCCAACCCTACGCCTACTTTTGCAGCGATTAAGGATTATGTTGCTTTTTATCCGAGTCGCATGGATGCTTGTTATGTGGATAGTGAAAAAGTAACGCCACAAAAAAGCGATTTTTATGGCGGTTGGATTACTAGCGATATTGTAGGGCCTTTTAAAGGGAGCGGGGGAATTTGGGGCTGAAATTCGATTGAAAATTTAGGAATTCAATCCTAATAATCGCTTGGTGTGGATGATAGCGGCGATGGTAACGACATCTTCTTGCACTCGATAAATGATGCGATAGGTATAAGCAGATTTCTCGCGAATGGTCGGGTCGCTAAATTCTGGGACTATTGACCCAGCCATAGGACATTCTAATAAGTAGCGAGTGGTATCAATAATCTTTTGTACCACCGCCGCTGCATAGGAAGGCGAGTCGCGCGCGATGTAGGTAGCAATTGCATCTACATCTTCAACTGCTTTAGAAGACCAAACTATTCGATAAGCCATTTACTTAGAATCCCTTCAGCTTCCCCCTGTTTGAGCCTGCTTTCTGTATCTGCCACATTGATTCCTTGACGAACTTTTTCAACGACATATAGATGATATTGGATATCTTCAACCGAACAATTATCTGGTAACTGATTTAGGATGGATTTAATCGTGTCTTTGATAGTATTCATATGGATATTACTATGATTAGTTATTTAAGGAAATTATTAAAGTTAAGTTAAAATCTGACTTGCTTCTATTGTAGCTAGCGATCGCGAGCAGGTCATGTTAAACCAGCTATCTTAGTGGAGATGATAACATCTTCACCCAAGATGGTAAAAAATAAAGTCAAGAAATTTAATTTGTGCGAATTTTTTATATACTAAGCAGCAGACTAAATGTGTAATTGTAGTCGGTTGGCAATCGCGATTAGTTCCGACCAAACGCAGTTCATCATCGGTGTTTGGAAGCCAACCATCAAACTAAGAGACTTAAAAACAGGCAAACTCATCCACACATTTAGGGAAAAAGCATCAAGCGGTTCGTCCACAAAAACACGCCAACTAGATCGAGTAGTATTGAAGCGATCGCCCCACAATCTTTCTGGATGCGTTTTAGCTTTTCAACCAAGCTTCATCCCAAGGTGCGCCGCCAACTTCCAAACCGCACAACTCAGTCTCTGCTTTGAGAATCGTTTTTCCATCGTCGCGCAACTCTAGGATTAACTGACCGTTCATCGTATCTCGACAGCGAAAGCACAAACCATCTTCTGTCGGTACGCGTACCCAACCTCCCGCGCGATCGCTTTTTCCTATCAGTTTTACTTCATAGCGATCGTTTCGCGCCTGCATTTCCCATTTTCCCCACGGTTGAACTTCCCAACTCACTTGAGAATTCCAAGGAACGAATTCATAAAATTTGCCTTGGTAATGAAGACAGATCAAACCTACCGATTCCATCCACCACAAAACTTTTCTT
>JALOOL010000413.1 GCA_025454425.1 Hydrococcus sp. Prado102
ATGAGCCTAGTAGCTTCGATCCCAGTCATGATGGGCATTCGGATATCCATCAATACTACGTCCGGCTGTAAGGATGCCACTAACTCAAGGGCGACTTTACCATTCTCGGAACATCCTACCACTTCTAGATCGGGTTCTTGGGAGAGTACCGCCTGAAGTCCCTGACAAATTAAATTTTGATCGTCTACAAGTAATAAGCGAATCATCGCATCTCCTCTGATAATGGTATCTCAACCTCGATCTGACAACCCGCTCCTGGTTCGGTTGTTAAGCGAAAATTACCGTTTAGGGCAGCGACTCGCTCTTGCATTCCTTGCAATCCAAATCCGTTTGTTTGGCGATCGCAACTGAATCCCTTGCCATTATCCTTAAGAGTTAGACAAACGCGATCGCCCGTCTTAACTAACTGAATTTGCACTTGAGTGGCTTTTGCATATTTAGCTATATTTGTCAACCCCTCTTGGATCGCGCGGTAGAGGGTTTTGGACGCAGACGATGGCACAGGCTCTACTAGGTGGAGATGAACCGTGGGAGCGATGCCAGTAACTTGCCGAAACTCTTCTGCTACTGATGCGATCGCGTCTTCTAGCGGCTGTTCGGCTCCTTCGTCTTCTCGTAACGTCCTCACCGATTGTCGCACGTCCTGCATAGCGGTTGCCGCTAAGCGTTGCGCCTGAGATAGAAAAGGTTGTGCCTGTGTCGGATCGGTCGCGAACAGGCTGGCAGCAGCTTGCAACTGTACGTTTAGGGCAGTTAGGGAATGTCCTAACGAGTCGTGAATATCGCGGGCAATGCGGTTGCGCTCTTCAATCGCTGCCATCTCTTGAATGCGTTGTTTGAGCGATCGCTCTTGTTGTAGGGCTTGCAAAAGTTCGGTTTGGGTTTGCTGCAACTGATGATTTTGTGCTTGTAGTTGTACTTGCAACCGCCGGATAGTTAGTTGATTTTCAATGCGGGCTAAAACTTCTTCGATGTGGAACGGTTTTTGAATATAATCCACGCCGCCGCTGTTAAACGCTTTGACTTTATCGAGTACCTCATCGAGGGCACTGATAAAAATTACCGGAATTTCGCGGGTGCGATCGTCGGCTTTTAAATGCTGACAAACCTCATAGCCGTCCATCTGGGGCATTTTGATATCGAGCATGATGAGATCGGGGGGAGCCGCCTGCGCTCCCATCAGTGCCATTGCCCCATCGATCGCGCAACGAACTTTGTAACCGCGATCGATCAGCCCAGACGACAACAGGCGCAGGTTATCGGGCGTGTCGTCCACAATTAAGATATTGCCTTTCGGTTTGGTATCGGGATTCATCCTGCATCCTTCCTATTAGGCTGAAGGTTGAATTAACGAGACAATGCGATCGAAACGATAGCTGTTCGCCAAATCGGTGAGGGCAAGAGCCAAGTTATTATAGTCAGTTGGGATTTGCTCGATTAATTGAAGAATTTGCTCCCCGTCCACTTGAGTAGCAGCTTGATGAAGTTTTTCTCTCCATTGCACGGGCATTGCATCGAGTTGTTCTGGATTCATTTGAGATTGCCCGGCTTCCGTTTTAGGGAGCGAGATAAGCGGTTCGTAAACATAACGCACGCCCAAATAATGCGCCATCTTATCAAAAATCTCTTCTTCTCGGAAGGGTTTGCGAACGAAGTCATCGCAACCCGCAGAGATGGCAACAACGCGATCTTCCTCAAAGGCGCTGGCTGTTAGGGCAATAATGACCGTCGCCTGACCCTTGAGATGGGATTTAATCTGTTTGGTCGCTTCATAGCCATCCATGACGGGCATTTGCAGATCCATCCAAATTAAATGGGGTTCAAAGGATTCCCATTGAGCGATCGCTTCTTGACCGTTACTGGCTTCTTCGATTTCAAAACCCAGTGGTTCTAACATTTTAAGCAATAGTTGGCGACTTTCCCATTTATCTTCTACGATTAATAGGCGATAGTGCGGCTGTTCGGGTGCTAAGCAAACAACACGCCCTTGTCGCTGCTTCGGGAAACTTTCAGATGTATTTGCGATCGCAACTGGAACATAAAACATAAACTTGGTTCCCCGTCCTACTTGCGATTCTAAAATAATCTCTCCGCCCATCAATCGCACGAATTCTCGGCTAATTGCCAAACCGAGTCCGGTTCCTTGTTGCGAACGACGACCCGTTTCGGTTTGGACAAAGGCGTTAAATAAGGTTTTTATTTCCTCTTGGGCAATACCCTCTCCCGTGTCTTCTACCTCGAAATGGAGATAGGGAGTGGGGTTGTTTCCTTTGGGAGACAAGGGAGACAAGGAGGACTTGGGGGAATTTTTCAAGTTTCCGTTTCTTGCGCGCACGTGAATGCTACCAACTCGTGTAAATTTAATGGCATTTGAGAGTAAATTCATCAACACTTGGCGTAACTTACTCTCATCGGTTTTTATATATTGGGGAATGTCTGCTTGTCGCTCTATAATTAATTGAATTCCTTTAGAAGCTGCTTTAGGTCGCCACATTTCTTCTAAAACATCGAGCAAATAATACAGATCGAAGTTATTTTCATTCAAGCGAACTTGTCCGGCTTCAATTTTGGACATTTCCAACACATCGTTAATCAATTCCAACAAATGTTCGCCGCTGCGCGTTATCGTGCCTAAATGCTCTTGCTGTTGTGGGGTGAGAAGGCGATCGCGTAACATGAGTTGGGTAAAGCCAAGAATGACGTTAAGGGGGGTTCGCAGTTCGTGGCTCATATTTGCCAGAAATTGGCTTTTGGTGCGGTTAGCCGATTCTGCTGCCAGTTTTGCTTCTTGTAGCGCCGCTTCTGCTTTTTTGCGATCGCTAATATCGGCGATTACCCCTTCCACATATTTAGTATTAGCATCGAGACGGGCTGAATAAAGTCCCCAAAACGGAGTTCCATCTTGCTTGCGAAGCTGAACTTCAAAGTTTTGTAGTTCTCCATGCGCTTGTAGTTGTTTGACGGCTCGTTGGCGTTGACTCGAATCGATGTAGAAGTCTATTGAACGTTTAACTCCCATTATTTCAGTTGGCGAATCAAAGCCAAACAAGTCAGCCATGCGTTGATTGGCTTCGAGAATCAAACCATCTTCAATGCGGGTTCGGAAAATGCCTACCTGGGAGTTTTCAAAGATGTTGCGAAACTTGGTTTCGCTTCGTTGCAGTGCCTCTTCTGTGCGCTTGCGATCGCTCATGTCGCGAGCCACCCAGAGAACGGTATTCGCCGATAGAGCCGAGACATTAGCAGAAAACCAAGTTTTTTTCCCTTGAATCGGCAAACTATATTCTACAGTCATGCGGCGATCCAGGGGAAGGGTTTCGGGACACTCTAGGACAGAGCAAGATTGTTCGTGCAGGTACAACGCTCGCCGAATGGCATCTTTAAATAGTTCGGCGACATCTTTGGGTAAAACTTCATCTACTGTTTTCCCAATGCGATTGACGCGGGGTTTGTAGACAAAAGTCGATTGAGTTTGGATGAAGTTTAGATAGCGTCCGCGCTCGTCAAACACGATAACCGTATCGGTCATGGCAGCAAACAACAACCGCAATTCTTCTTCCGAGGCTTGTAGTGCGGCTTCTGCTTGTTTGCGATCGCTGATATCGGTAACAGTGCCTTCATAGTAGAGTAATTTACCATTGCAATCGCGCACGCAACGAGTATTTTCAGAAATCCAAATAATCATCTTATCCTGACGATAAACTAGCGATTCAAAATTCGCTACGGCTCCTTGCTCTTGTATGAAGCTAACTAACTCCTGTCGTCGCTCTGGCATAACATATATCTGTTGCTCGATATCTGTCACGCCCTCAAGCAGAGCCTCAACGGATTCATAGCCATAAATAGCTGCTAGTCTGGAATTGGCACTCAAGAAACGACCGTCCGGCGTACTCTGAAAGATCCCCGATACTGAGTTTTCAAAAATACTGCGATATTTCTCTTCTGCTTGCTGAGTAGCTGCGGCATAGGCTCGAATTTTTAGAACGATCCAAGTAGAAATACCAACCAGCAAGACGATAGAGAGCAAGTATAACCCAAGTCGATAATTGTTGGTAGTTGCGATCGCTTGTTGGTAGTAACGATTGTAAGCTAGAGCTATATTATCGCTGCTTTGGTCAGTTGGCGAATCCATCACGATCGCGACTAAATCGTTGACCTGCGTGTGTCGGTTGAGGATAATCCTAGCGTGGGTCAGTGCCATCTCAAGTTCGGTACTTTTTGTTGGCGAGGTAACTGAAATCTCGTGAATTTCGAGATTTATTTGACCTACTAAAGTTTTATCGGTTGAGAGATTAAACAGCAAAATATCTCTGAGCAGCGCATTTAAACGAGTCGCTTGAGTTGGATCTTTCTCGACTAAATCTGCGATCGCGATGGGAAAATAGGTTAGTGAGTTGAGCAAAACCGCATTTTGAGATTGAAATCTTAAAATAGATTCTTCCCGCTTCTGCGAGATTCTAGCGTAACTTTGCAGAAGGCGATCGAGTTCTTGTTGCCCTTCTGAATCAATAAAGCTAGGCGTTTGCTTGAGATCGTTTTGTAACTGTTTGAGTTTGGCTAAATCGTTGACGATTGGATCGTAGTAGCTGAGCAAACCATCTCGCGCTTGCAAGACATTGCGATCGATGCGGGCATCTAATTCTTGCATTTGACGTAATTTGGCGAGATACTCATTATGACGATTTATATCGATTTCTTGGGACTTGACCCACAGAATCCCCAATAGCAGCATTGCCCCTGGTAAAAGATAACCGCCATATGAGAGAAATATTTGCGTATAATTGCGTTTTTTAGGAGTATTGGGCGCTAATGCAGTATTATTTCTTCCATTCATAGCGGTTTTCCTTCATACTCTCCGGTAAGGGTGCGTAAAAACTGAGCGATAGGCTCGATTTCTTCTTTGGAAA
>JALOOL010000102.1 GCA_025454425.1 Hydrococcus sp. Prado102
CTTGCTCGCGCGAGCAAGATGCTCGCACTGCTATCTAGATCGACGCTTTAGCTTAGCAACCAAACCCAATCCTAACAAACCCAACAATCCAGCAATTGAAGATGGTTCGGGTACTTTTGCAGAATCAGACTCAGACGTTTGCCAATAGCCATTTGCCCAAAAAGCATCTTGCCATCGGCATCCCGTACTCCAACCGTTATAACCTTGAGTATTACAGTTTCTGTTACCACTACCCCACTCGTAGATTTTACTGTTATCAAGCATCATGTCTACGTCTGGGCTGCGATCTCGACCTAATAGCTGGGCTGCTTGTATTGGGTTAGCTTCTAACCAAGGTACTGTAACGCCGAGTTTAGCCGCCAACCTTTGCTTTGCTTGAGTTTGGAGACTAGCTAAGTCTATATTGGCTTGTTTGAGATTCCAGCCGATAATATCCATTGCTCGTCTGTCGAGAGTTGAAATACTTCTTATTTGACCCGCCCTGACAACTGGATCCATAATGCCAACAGGATTATCTTGCTGTTTCCAATGACTGCCTTGATAGCCATCGCCCCCCAAAGTATTTTTTCCTTTGGCAAAGTCTGCTAAACCCGTCAAACCTTTATTGATAGAAAAATATTTGTTATCTCCGTTGAGTGAAATATCGGGCATTCCATTTAAGGCGCTGGCAGTGGAATAGCGGAATAGGTCTAAGATGTTGACGTACTCCATATTTTTGCCATCGATCTGTTTTGGCTTGTCTTGCCCGGCATTTTCTGTGACAACGCTAATCAAACCAGGATCGTCAGCGCCACTAATAAAGCCAAGATTATGACCTAATTCGTGTACGGCAACGCTCAAATAATCTAATTGGTTATTTTGGATGTTACCCGTAAAATCATAATTCCAAGTAACAGGCTTGCCTGCAAGAGTATTCATAACCACAACACCATCTAAGGTGCTGTCATTGCTACCGATTATACCAAGTGCTTTGGCGTTAGCACGGGTTAGGTTGATTCGCTGAATATCCTTAACTTCGTCATTGTTTCCGTTGCCACTGAGCCGAAGGGTAAATTTGTCAGCTTTTTCTGGTAAGCTGCCATCGGCAAGTACATCATCTAGTGATGTTTTATCCGAACCAAAATAACTGCGAAAATCTTTATATTTGTATTGCGCTTCTAAACCAGGTAGCGCTCCGCCTACAACAGTTTCGGGTAAGTCGCTGGCTGTTTGGACATAAAAGTTAATCGTGACATTATCGGATAAATGGCTAGCCCAGATACCGCCTGCGATTTCTATGCCGATCGCCTGCTCAAGAGTCGTTCCTGGAGCGTAGCTGAAATTAAATTCTACTGCTTGTGCTGAAGAACCACTATTTATAACTACCGCAGAGGCTAATGCGAATGCTGGCAAGTAATTAAGAAAACTGATATTGAGAAAACTTTTGTTATACATTTCTAACAAGAAAAATGACAATAAAAATAACAATTACACTAGGTAATTTAAATTTATTCATTCTTTTTTTATTGCGAACGCACAATAATAATAATAGTAATTTGACTTGATTTTCAACTACAAGTATACGTTATAAATTTGCAGGCGATCGCCGTGAAATGCGATCGCATTATTAATCTTATTGCTATGAAATTTTAATAGCTTTAATCGAACAGTTAGCCAGGCTGTAAAGGGTTATGTCGAGCTTTGCTAGGTTTATTAAAGTTTGTTTTTCTTCACACAATTTTAAAAAAGCTGAGTGCTATTATTAACAAAAATAAGCATTAAAAATTTACTTTACACACAAATATTTCTAACTAGTTTTATTAATCAGGATTATTAACTAATTAATGTATGTAGTTTAAAGTCTTAAAATTTTAAGACTAGAATAAATGATGGCTAATACTACTTTAAAATATATTTTTAATTTTCTAGTAAATCTGTCACGCATTCAAATTAATTAGGGGAATAGGGAACGGAGAACAAATATAGCGTTTCTCACAGCTATGAAGTACATCTATAAGAGTGCCTACTCCCTACTCCAAATGAATTTTTCCTTGCAAGGCAGTTAGAGACTCGAAAGCCGATTTAATTTCTACAATGAGATCGGGTAGCAATTCGGGATAGGTGCGGGGAATCCGCTTTAGTCGCGATCGCAAAGCTAAAGTGAATTGGTATGAGAGTAATTATCGATGTTCAAAAAAAAATAGGGACGACTTATAATTGTCATCCCCATCAAACTATTTAAGCGAATAATTCAGTTAATTACAGTTGCGGGACAAATCGCTCTTTTTCTGGGACTTTGGTATATTCAGCAACGATTTGACGAAACTCTTCTCCATCAATCGTTTCTTTTTCGATGAGAAGATCCACCAAGCGATCGACGACCTCGCGGTTGTCGCGAACGATTTTTCGCGCTAAATTATGAGACTGTTCCGCAATCTCGCGCACTTGTTTATCGATGCGAGCAGCAACTTCTTCAGAATATTCCGCACGACTCATCAAACCACCACCGAGGAAAACCTCGCCTTCTTGTCCTTCTAATGACAAAGGCCCGAGATCGCTCATCCCAAAGCGAGTTACCATTTGTCGTGCCATTTCAGCAACTTGTTGCAAGTCGCCGCCTGCACCCGTGGTTACTTCATCGTAGCCGAAGATTTCCTCTTCTGCTGCGCGACCGCCCATCGCTCCTGCGATTCGTGCCATAATTTGAGCTTTAGTGATTAAACCCTGTTCTTCGCTAGGCATAAACCAGGTCAATCCCTGCGCTTGTCCTCGTGGAATGAGGGTTACTTTTTGAACGGGATCGTGAGCTTCGACTAACGTACCAACGATCGCGTGACCGACTTCGTGATAGGCAATTAAGCGCTTGCTCTTGCTATCGACGAGAGGCTTACCTTCCATACCTGCTACGACGCGATCCACAGCATCGTCAATTTCTAGAAGGGTAACGGCTTCTTTTCGACGACGAGCAGTTAAAATTGCAGCTTCGTTCAGCAAATTTGCTAAATCTGCACCGCTAAATCCTGGCGTGCGACGCGCGATCGCTTCTAAGGAAACGTCAGAGGCGAGTTTCTTGTTGCGAGCGTGTACTTCTAAAACGGCTAAGCGACCTTTAAAGTCGGGCGCGTCTACCATCGTTTGTCTGTCAAAGCGTCCCGGACGCATGAGCGCGGAATCGAGTACGTCTGGACGGTTAGTAGCAGCGATGACGATAATGCCCGTATTGCCTTCAAACCCATCCATTTCAGTGAGTAACTGGTTGAGGGTTTGTTCTCGCTCGTCGTTTCCGCCGCCAATTCCCGCACCCCTTTGGCGACCGACAGCATCGATTTCATCGATGAAGATCAAGCAAGGTGCATTTTCTTTGGCTTTCTTGAACAAATCGCGCACTCTCGAAGCGCCAACCCCGACAAACATCTCGACGAATTCCGAACCTGAGATGCTAAAGAAGGGAACGCCTGCTTCTCCCGCGATCGCTTTTGCCAATAAGGTTTTTCCGGTTCCAGGAGGTCCGACTAATAAAACGCCTTTGGGAATCCGCGCGCCAACTGCGGTAAATTTTTCTGGTTGTTTGAGAAAAGTTACAATCTCTTGCAATTCTTCTTTGGCTTCGTCGATTCCTGCGACATCATCAAAAGTGATTCCTGTTTTGGCTTCCATTTGAAAGCGAGCGCGAGATTTGCCAAAGCTCATCGCTTGACCGGGGCCGCCAGGAATATTGCTAGAGCGACGGAAGAGAAAGAATAAGGCAGCAATCAACAAAAATGGGAAGATTAAATTTCCCAAAAAGCCCCAAAGTACCCCATCATTGCGGATTGGATGAGCATCTAGACCAATATTAGCGTCTCTGAGCTTGGAGACTAACTCTGGGGAATTACCAGGTAAATCAACGCGCAGCCGTTGTATCCGATTTTCTAAATCTGGGTCAACCGCTTGAACGATCGCCGTGCGTCCGTTCTCATAAAGGTCTACGCTGAGTACTCTACCCGCATCTAAATAGTCTAAAAAGCGTCCGTAGGTCATGCGGGTACTTGCCGTGTTAGTTCCCATCGTTCCGGCGGCGGGAACAAATGTTCCTTGCCACAGGAAAAACCCGATTGTGAGAGCGGGTAGCATCCAGAGTAGTATCGTTTTCCAAGAAATTTTCATGCTGTTAGTTTTCTCTATATAGGAAAAAAACTTGTTTTCTTTAAATTTAATTTGCTGCTTTTGTCAAGGCTTGTAACACAGTTAGAGCCAAAATATCTATAACAGCTTATCCAACTTAACTAAATTTAACGTAATTCTCATCTTTACTGCAACAAAAAAAATGCGGCGGGGTTAATGCTTCTGTTTTAATACAAAAAGCAATCGCCTCGCCGCCGTCATTTGTCCAATGTACTAGTGACCGATGACTAAATAACTAATTTTAGTAAGTTTCAACGTGCCAGCGCTCTTGTTTTTTCATCTGCTTTTGGTAGTCAGACCAGTTAATGTCATGTTTCCCAGCAGCAGTACTTAGCGCTTGATCTATTCCGTCTTCCATGCCTTTAAGACCGCAAATGTAAGTATGGGTCTTGGGATTTTGCATCATCTCCCACAATTCGTCAGCGTGTTCGCCTACTCGATGCTGGATGTACATCCGACCGCCTTCTGAATTTTGCTGTTCGCGACTAATTGCATAAGTAAGACGGAAATTATCGGGAAACTCGGCGGCTAATTTTTCTAACTCTTCTTTATAGAGAATGTTGGGAGTTGTTGGAATCCCAAAGATCAACCAAGCAAAACCTTTAAACTTGTAATCTTCGTGTTGCTCTTTGAACATCCGCCATAAATAGGCACGGAAAGGCGCAATTCCAGTTCCCGTCGCCATCATGATGATGTTTGCATCTTCATCGCTTGGTAAGAGCATTTCTTTACCCACAGGACCTGTAATCGCGATATCAGACCCAACTTCTAAACCACATAGATAAGTAGAGCAAACCCCATAAACGGTTTCTCCGGTTTCGGGATGTTTGTATTCTAATTGGCGCACGCACAAGGAGACGGTTTTGTCGTCGAGTTTGTCGCCGTGGCGGGTAGACGCGATCGAGTATAATCTAAGCTTGTGTGGCTTGCCTTTGTCATCGGTTCCGGGCGGGACAATCCCAATACTTTGACCTTCGAGGTAATGCAAATCGCCACCGGAAAGGTCGAAAGTCAGGTGTTGAACGATTCCAATTCCTTCCTCGCCGACAAGCGAATAATTTTCGAGACACTTCCCAATAAAAGGTTTATTGGGACGGTAGAGGTTCACGGGAACATCTGCGTGTTTAGCTTTCGCTTGAGTCATAGACTTATTTTCTTGTTTCGTCTGCGGTTGTGATTTGTTAGTGGCTGTCACTTGTAAAGGAACATCGCTGTTGAGAGGTTTGATACTGACGATTTGACCTCCCAAACGATTAATTCTCTTCATTTCCTGATTCATGCGCTCGTATGGCACGGTAATAAATACGCTGCCACTACGACGAATCTGATAATTTAGGCTGTCAGACGCTCCGTTCTGACGCAAACCTACCACTTCAAACACGAACAGACGGTTTCCATAATCTGCCGCGTTTGCAAAAGTTCCTGCCGTGCCTGAACTGTCCATAACTTTGAATGGCTCCCAACTCACTATAAATATCGATCCACGATCGCTGTTTTATTTAGCCTACCATTAGGGAGACTATCATTATGGGAGTCAAACAAAGCCATTCTAGAGAAACCGCTAAACAGCCCTGGCTATAGGTTAAACCTATCGAGTTCTCAACCAAAAAACTGTTAAGATTGCGTCAGTTTAAGATTTTCTTTATTAAAAATGCTCCAAAAACCGTAGCCTTAAAATTTAGTGCTACAATAAATACAATAATGGAGATTAGTATCGGTAGCAGAGCTAGTTATTAAGATTTATAAGTTTATCAAATTTAATTTTAGCAAGATTCTCTCCGAACTCTCAGTTACTACACACACACAAGATTTAGGAGACAATCTATGTCGATTTTTGTAGGTAATCTATCTTATGAAGTTACACAAGAAGATATTACCGAAGTCTTTGCCGAATATGGTTCGGTCAAGCGGGTTCATCTCCCTACGGATCGAGAAACGGGTCGCGTGCGTGGCTTTGCCTTCGTAGACATGGACACGCTTACTCAAGAAGATTCTGCTATTGAAGCGCTTGATGGAGCAGAATGGATGGGACGCGAGATGAAAGTCAATAAAGCCAAACCTCGCGAAGATCGAGACAATAGAGGCTCATTTGGTGGCGGTCGAAGAAATAACAGATTCTAGAGACGCTTTGCTCAAAAGCTAACGCATTTCATTCTCTCATCAACGATCTCATTCGATCGTTACCTACTGGAATACCAAAAGGCAGGTCTGTACGGTGCAATACATCCTCTAACCCAACCCGTCCTACATAACGCTATCAGTTAAATCAGTTAAAACTCTTTAAAAGAACCCTTTCCTTCGCTTAGATCAAGACTGTCGGCTGAGCATAAGAAAGCCAAATGTTTAAGGATCTGTAACTCTACATTCATTGCACTCTCCATCTTGTAGAGATTTATTGTCTTAATTTTTTCATTTTAAGCCTCGGAGAGTGACAGAAGAGGGTTAATACAAGAGCGTAACTAAGATGCTTGCATTCCTCGATATGACTGCATGAAACGGATTTGATACGATCTTTTGAGTGGCGATCGCCACAAAGAAGCAAAATGAGAAAGAAATCTCATTTTGGTATAATTCATGCTAAGAATCTAGTATTATTAAATACTTAATAACTGAAACGAGCTTGAGTTTTTTCTTCAAGGTCATTGGCAGAGACAGTTTTTTTGTTTCTGGCAACCTGCTAGCTCAGTTTGCTTTATACTACCGAATAAAAGACAGTCTAACATTAGAGGGAAGCTATGACCGCTCAGCCTGATCGCGTGGTTCTTATTGGGGTAGCCGGAGACTCCGGTTGCGGGAAGTCAACATTTTTACGTCGATTAATCGATTTGTTTGGAGAAGAGTTTATGACGGTTATCTGTTTAGATGACTATCATAGCCTCGATCGCAAGCAGAGAAAGGAACAAGGTGTAACGGCCCTTAATCCTAAAGCGAATAACTTTGACCTGATGTACGAGCAAATTAAAGCGCTCAAAAACGGTCAAGCGATCGACAAACCGATCTACAATCACGAAACAGGAGCGATCGATCCGCCAGAAAGAATCGAACCTAACAAGGTTATCGTGATTGAAGGACTTCACCCTCTTTATGACGAACGAGTCCGTTCTCTGCTAGATTTTAGCGTTTATCTCGATATCAGCGACGAGGTAAAAATTAACTGGAAAATTCAAAGAGATATGGCGGAGAGAGGTCACAGCTACGAAGATGTCCTCTTTGCTATCAATTCTAGAAAACCAGATTTTAGCGCTTATATCGACCCACAAAGACAATATGCTGATGTAGTCATACAAGTTTTACCTACGCAATTGCTTGACGATAAAGAAAGCAAGTTGCTGCGGGTACGTATGATACAAAAAGAGGGAATTCCCAATTTTGAGACATCTTATCTCTTTGACGAAGGTTCTACCATTGATTGGAGGCCTTGCGGTCGCAAGTTAACTTGTACTTACCCCGGTATTAAGATGTACTACGGCCCCGATAACTTTATGGGCAATGAGGTTTCTATTCTAGAAGTCGATGGTCAGTTCGATAACCTAGAAGAAACGATCTATATCGAAAGCCATCTGAGCAAGACGGGAACTAAGTACTACGGCGAAATGACCGAACTGCTATTGCAGCATAAAGATTATCCTGGTTCTAACAATGGCACTGGATTATTCCAAGTTCTGGTCGGTTTGAAGATGAGAGAGGTTTACGAACGCTTAATTGCTCCTGCTCCTGCCGATAAGGTAACTGCTCAAGTTTAATTTTAAGATTAAGTTTCGATAAATTGTGCGATCGCGCGAGTTATTTATTAGCTCTCGCGATTGTATTTTTTTAGGATAGACTACTTGGGTAAAAGTAGTTCATTTGTATACTCCAATTTCAAGATATCTTGAAGCAGAATTAATTTTGGCTAAGGCATTTAATCGTTCAAAACTTGTTTTAAGCATCCTGCTTGTCCTTATAAGAAGTTACACCATACTAACCGTTTAATAGTAAATAGAGCTAATCCCCAATCCGGCGATCGCGCAAATAGATTTTGCATCTTTCTAGGTAGTAGAGCAGATAGTTTTCATCGTCATTTTCGTTTGCCCTCAAAACTTTTAGCTAAAGTCCTCCTCAAAAAAGAGCTTTTGCTGGATCGAAAAAAAATTTTCAAAAATTTTGCATCTAAATGTTCGTTATCGACTCATTTGGGGAACTTTAGAAATAACAGGACGAAAATGTCTTAGTGGTGCAATGCTTGAATGTCGGCGCGCGTTCTTTGGCAATCGGCGAGAACCGCTATTCCTTTCGGGGAAAGGGGTTTTCTAAGAGGAAGGCGATCGCAGACTAGCAAAAGTCGGTAGCTCACAAAACATTTTCTCAAAAACATTTTAAAACTCAATTCAGTGAAATCGATCCAAGAATCATAAAACAATGGCAAGCAGGAGATTTGGGGGGCACGGGTCAGTATGATGAATTCAATGAATAGGCTCTTTTGTCGTTTAGATAATCTAACCCCAGAAGCGCGAGAACTCAAACGAATGACGATTTTAAAAAACTTAGGTTTACTTGAATCGGAAGCAACTCCCGTGTTTGACGAAGCCATTCAAACTGCTGCTCGCTTTCTCGAAACGCCAATTTGCGTTTTTAGCTTGGTAATCGGCGATCGCGTTTGGTTCAAGTCTGCCGTTGGATTATCGAGTCTGGGATTGATGAACCAGCTAGCCTCTACCCGACTACTACCCAGACAAGAAGCTTTTTGTACTTATGTCGCCGACAGCCAGCAAAACTTTGCCATCAATGACACCCTAAGCGACCCCTTCTTTGCCAACAGCTTACTAGCACAACAGTATGGCATTCGTTCGTATCTGGGCACTCCCTTAATTACCGCCGACGGACAGTGTATTGGCTCTCTGGCAGTCATGGATCTGGTTCCGCGTCAGTTTAGCTCCAGAGATGTAGAATTTTTGGCGCTGAGCGCTCGCTGGTGTTTGAGGGAATTTGAAAGAGAAGCCCTGCTCAAAGCTCAACCTTCTCAAGCTCAAGTCAATGAATGGCTGGCTCAAGAGCGACATTCGCCAACACCAGAAGCGGCGGGTAACGCCAAAAAAATTGTTTCTCCTATTGCTTCGCCAGTTTTAACCTCCGAACACGCCATCAAACTCAAATTACTAAGCCAACTCACTGAAGAACTCCGCACTCCACTCACTGCCGTTATCGGCATGGCAAGCGTTTTAATTGGGGAAACGTTCGGCGCTTTGACAAGCAAACAAAAAGAATATTTACAAATTATTCACAATAGCGGGCAACAAATGAATTCATTGGTCAACGATATTCTCAAAATGGGAGTCGTTGAAGAAAATGCCGCGCAACTCAAATTAAATCCCCTCAATGTCGAAATGCTGTGCCAGCAGGTTATCAATAGCCTGACAGAAGCAGCCAAGCAAAAACGCCAAGACCTTCGCCTCTCAGTAGAACCAGGAAAACGGATCTGGTCGCTGGACAAAGACAAAGTTCAACAATCGCTTTACTTTCTAGTTGCTAGTGTCATTGAATTTTCCGAACCGGGAAGCGAAGTTAGGCTGCACTTTTCTCGTAGAAACGAAACGCTCAATATTGCAGTTTGGGCATCTCATCCTTGGTTAGATGACGGTTTACCGCAAATTAACCTGCCTGCTTTGCCGAGTCTTGCCAGTCCCGCGATCGCCGATGAAACTTTGTTAGCGCTCGGTCAGTCTAGCATAGATAACCATCAACTGGGCAATTCGCATGGCACTCTCGCAGGCGAAACCTTTCATGAAGAAGAAGGAAATCGCGTCCTAACTACGTCGTCTTTGGAAGCGGTTTTTAATCGAGCCAATCAAAGACAACAAGATTTTCATGGAAACGATCCTCAAAAACTCTTGGGTTTAATCTTAGGCTGTCATTTAGCCGAAAGTCATGGCGGTAAAATTGTCGTCCAAGGTTCGCCAGAGTTGGGCTATCGTTATGTTTTAATCTTGCCGAAAATCACCTCTCAGGACAACGATCTAGAAAATCCTAAATCTTAAATTAGCGAGATGATGTTAGTCTATTGTTCAGTTATCAGTAATCAGTTATCAGTCAAAAGATACTGTCTGCTGAAAAAACTGTTACCAACGCAACGGTATCTAATATCAATTAGAAAAATGCTTGCTCCAGATCGAGACTTAAAAATCTAAATTCAACAGATAGATTTGTAGCAGTATTGTTTCTATTCCAAATAACTCCATCTCGCACTATGAATTTTGTTTGGCAACGACTGACACTTTCAGAACTACATCTATCTCAGTGGCGCTTCGCCAGTTATTTTTATCGACTCGTAGGCGCTTTTGGTAGCTGGCGCGAGGCAAGCTGGCTGTTGCAATGGTCGGATTTGCTGGGTGCTGTCTTAGTCAGTTTGGTATTAATTCTGGCTCCCTTCGTTCCCAATACGATTATCGGATTGTTATTAATTGCGGGTGGGGTCTATTGGATGTTGCTAACCCTCACCGAAAATGGCAAGCCAGGAATTACGCCGATTCATCTGCTGGTGTTGCTTTATTGGGGCATTGCCACGGTAGCTTTTGCTTTTTCTCCGGTTAAAACGGCGGCTTTTTCGGGTTGGGTCAAGCTAACGCTCTATTTGCTCATGTTTGCGCTTTCTGCTAGAGTGTTGCGATCGCCCCGTTTATTATCTTGGGTTATAACTATCTTCCTCCACGTTTCTTTGGTAGTGAGCGGTTATGGCATTCGACAGCAGATTTATGGGGTCGAACAGCTAGCAACCTGGAACGATCCAACCTCGGAATTAGCGCAACAGACAAGGGTTTTTAGTTATTTGGGCAATCCTAATCTTTTGGCTAGCTATCTTCTCAGCGCGATCGCATTAAGCATTGCAGCCGTTTTTGTTTGGCGCGGTTGGCTGCAAAAATCATTAGCATTAACAATGGTAATTGTCAACTGTGCGTGTTTGTTTTTCACGGGCAGTCGCGGCGGTTGGATTGGAATGCTTGCCCTGAGCGCGGCTTTTTTGTTATTGCTGTATTACTGGTTTATCGACTATTTTTCTCCCTTTTGGCGGCGATGGTTATTGCCAATTATTTTCGGCGGTTTAGCAGCGTTAATAATTGTAGCCGTGTTAATGGTCGAGCCGTTGCGGTTGCGAGTGATGAGTATTTTTGCTGGCAGAAAAGATAGCAGCAACAATTTCCGCATGAATGTCTGGATGGCGGCAATTGATATGATTCGCGATCGCCCTCTTCTCGGCATCGGGCCGGGAAATGAGGCATTTAATAAGGTTTATCCGCTTTATATGCGCCCTCGCTACACGGCTTTAAGTGCCTATTCTATCTGGCTCGATACGCTAATCGAAACTGGTTTCGTCGGCGTGAGTTGTCTGTTGTGGTTAATTGCGGTGACGATAACTCAAGGGGTTCGTATAATCGGGCGCTTGCGAGACAATAGTAATGCTCAAGGTTTGTGGTTAATTGCTGCGATCGCGTCTATGGTTGGCATTCTCGCTCACGGATGCGTCGATACCGTTTTCCATCGTCCCGAAGTTAATACCCTTTGGTGGCTGATGGTTGCCATTATTGCTAGTCAATATCGCGAAGTTACAGAAGGCGATGAGATTCCCAACAGAAGAAAGAATCAAATATTAATGACCGACGAGCGATAGATTTATAGGGGAAAGAGGAAAGGCTTCGCAGGCGGAAAAGGGGAAAGGGGAAAATAGTTCAAAGTTCAAAGTTCAAAGTTCAAAAAGTAAAGGGAAAGGGGAAGGGGGAAAGGGTAAACTTTCATATATTTTTCTTTCTTGTCCCCCTTGTCTCCCTTGTCTCCCTTGTCTTCCTTGTCTCCCTTGTCTTCCTTGTCACTGGTCACTGGTCACTGATAACTGATTAAGCTGCGGCTACTGTTTCTATAAGGTTTTTCCAACTAAAAACGCGATCGCCACCCATTTCTACAACGACTTTTAGGCGAGAATTTTGTTTTGGTAAGTTTGCCAAATATTCTATTTCGGTGCGCGATAAAATAATTCCTTCAATAATCCACAAAACTAATCCTTTAGACGTTGGTGGGAGTGCTTGTAGTTGATAGGTAGCAATAGGCGGGACGTAGTAAACCATCCCTACAGCCGCTTCGTTACCAATTGTTTTTTTGCCCAAATGAGGCGGACGAACCCCGTGTACTCCAGTTAAATAAGCGCTTACATCGCCTAATCCCCTAGCGCTCATCGATAGCGTAACATAGCCAGCCGCTCGCAGTCGTCGCTGATAGCGCCCTTCAAATCCTCCTTCTAGGGGAACATAGGTTCCTAATGCACCAGTTTTTTCGAGATCGCGGATAAATGCTTTGCCCGTGGTAATGAGTGCCATATCTATCGGTGAATTTTATTAAAAATGTCTTTTAACGATTATAAAGTTCTATGACAAATATCCTTCAATTAAAAAGTCAGATGCGATCGGCTTTGCCGCTGCCCCTTGGGCAATCGCGCTTACCGTTACTTTTTCCAACTGTAAAGCCTCTGTCATCTGTTGCAATCCCAAATCGCCTACCGGAGAAGGAGCCATTTTACCGCCGATAATTTTTGGGGCAATAAATGTCATAATTTTTTGAACGGTTCCTTGCGCGATCGCAGCAGCAGCTAAAGTCCCTCCACATTCCCACAATACGCACGATAAGCCGCGATCGTATAAGTTTTGCATTACTGATAAAGGCGTTAGCGATTCTAAGGCTACTACTTCTACGCCTTGTTCTGATAGTTGTTTTTGCTTGTCGCGATCGCTTTCTACTTCCGCAAAGACTAAAGTCGGTACTTCCTCAGTATTCCAAAGATTTGCTTGAGACGGTAAATCGAGGCGACGACTCATGACGACTCGCAATGGATTATGAGAAGACACTTGATGGGTAGTTAGATAGGGATTGTCTCGACGGACTGTGTTGCCTCCAATAATGACAGCATCGCAGGTCGATCGCAATTGATGTACTAAATGGCGAGATTCTTTGCTCGTTACCCACGCACTATGTCCCGTCGTCGTTGCAATCTTGCCATCGAGAGTCATGGCATATTTGAGGATTCCAAACGGTTTTTTGTAGAGCGTTCGATGGATAAAAGCTTCGTTTAATTGATGGCAGGCTTCTTCTTCTACTCCTACAATAACCTCAATTCCCGCACTTTTGAGCCTTTCTATTCCGCAACCAGAGACGCGAGGATCGGGATCGATCGCGCCAACGACGACTTTTGCTACCTCAGCCGTTATCAAGGCTTCCGTACAAGGAGGAGTACGTCCATAGTGATTGCATGGCTCTAAGTTGACGTAAACCGTCGCTCCTTTAGCTTTTTCTCCGGCTGCTCGTAGGGCAAAAACTTCTGCATGGGGTTGACCGGCTTGGGGATGAAATCCTTCGCCGACGATCGCGCCGTCTCGGACGATAACCGCGCCGACCATTGGGTTAGGAGAGGTTTTACCAATAGCTTGACGGGCGAGTTGCAGGCATCGCTGCATCATTTGGCGATCTATAAGTTGAGAGTTCATTAATGAGAAAATTGTTAAGTTTTTTTAAGATGAAGCTTTTGACTTTTGTAAAGATTTAATTAAACTATTACGCATTTAAGCTGCACGAGTAAAGAGAAAAAAATGCGATTAATCTATTGATAAGCCTGTTTTTCCTTATTTATTTTTAAGTAAAACCAACAGATTTAGATACGCGATGCCGAAAAAGTTATGACAATTGGCAGAGGCGATCGCAAAACCTTTAAATACTAGCGCAAAAAATGTATTGAAAGATACAGAAAGCAAAGCCTAAAAAATCAAGAATTTGAGAACTTCGAGGGGCGATTGCGATCGCCTTTAGCGCTGCCATAAAGGGCAATCGCCTTTAGCGCTGCGCAAGGGCGCAATCGCTTTGAGTCGAGGCATTCAGTTATCTTGACGGAATGTTGTAGTTATCTGTACAGTTTTATTTCTGAGCTTTAAAGATTAATAAAAACAGCAAGTCCTGCATAACTGGCTCTAAAATACCAAACTCCTCGCACAAAACCCTCAAGCTGCGTCGCAGATGATGATGACAAAGCTACATCCGCTCGAATCGTCACTCTTTAATTTAACTTAAGGAGCAACGAAATCAAAAAAAAGTTCTCAATGAACTTTACGTATTTCGCGAATCTAGTTAATGTCTAACCATGATGTCTAAACACAAAATCGATCGCAAATCGCCTTCGCTCAACAGAAGGCAAACAGATAGGCAGCATTCCTCTAACTCTTTGTGGAATGCTCCTTCTCTTGAATCTATTCAAAAGATAACTAAAATTTTTTCTCCCTACTGGCTAGCGTGCATTCCTTTAGCAGCCGTTATCTTTGTCGTCTGGAATAGCGCTGCTGTAGCTCAAGATACGCCCTTGAAAGCAGAAGATGTTCAAGGGATGCTTAACATGATTTGGGTGTTGATAGCAGCCATTCTGGTCATCTTTATGAACGCCGGATTTGCCATGCTAGAAACTGGCTTTTGTCGCCAGAAAAACGCTGTCAACGTCCTCACCAAAAACTTAATTGTTTTCGCCCTCTCAACTCTATCTTTTTGGGCGACGGGTTATTCTTTGATGTTCGCCAACATCGGTAATGGTTTTATTGGTGCGGGTGGCTGGTTTTTAAGCAGTAATTCCACTGAAACCTATGGAATAACAATTGCTGGTCTTACCGTTCCCGTTCATTTTCTCTTCCAAGTTGCCTTTGCGGGAACTGCTGCAACGATTGTTTCGGGTGCGGTGGCTGAGAGAATTAAATTCGTTGACTTTTTAATATTCAGCTTATTACTAGTCGGCGTTTCTTATCCCATCACCGGACACTGGGTATGGGGTGGCGGTTGGCTGTCAACTCTAGGATTTAAAGATTTTGCAGGTTCGACAGTGGTACACGCCGTTGGCGGATGTGCGGCTTTAGTTGGCGCAGCTATCCTCGGCCCTAGAGAAGGCAAATATAGAGACGGTCGCATCAATGCTATCCCAGGTCATAACATGAGCATCGCGACGCTGGGATGTTTGATCCTCTGGATAGGCTGGTTTGGATTTAACCCAGGTTCTGAATTAGCCGTCAATGCCGCAGTTCCTTACATTGCGGTGACAACCAACCTAGCTGGTGCAGCAGGTGGAGTTGCAGCTACAATAACTTCTTGGACAAAAGATGGTAAGCCAGACCTCTCGATGGTTATCAACGGTATCCTTGCTGGCTTAGTTGCCATCACTGCTGGTTGTGCCTATGTTTCTTTTGTGAGTGCCGTTATTATCGGTCTTATCGCTGGAATAATTGTAGTCTATGCGGTTTCTTTCTTTGACAACCTAAGAATTGACGACCCAGTAGGCGCAACTTCCGTTCACTTGGTCAACGGGATTTGGGGAACGCTAGCTGTAGGATTGTTTGCTGATAACGTAGGAACGGGATACGAGGTACAAGGACTTTTCTTTGGTGGCGGCGTTACTCAACTAATCAACCAAATTATCGGAGTCCTAGCCTGTTGTGCTTTTACGCTTGTCTTTAGCGTTGTCGTTTGGATGGTTCTAAAAGCCGTATTTGGGTTGCGAGTCAGTCTCGAAGAAGAAATCAACGGTCTAGATATCGGCGAACACGGAATGGAAGCCTACAGTGGCTTTGTTAAGGAAGCTGATATCTTTGGAAGTAGCCGTAGTAGTAGTGTCAGCGGAGTCGATATGACGAGTCGTTCGGAAATATAGATTCGGATCGATAAAATTTCATCGCTTTTTCTTAATGTAATGGTTAAGGAAAGCGTGACATTTTTTCTGAATTAAGTTACAAAAATAACTAAATTTTAAGCAGAGAGAAATAGCCTTTTAAGTAGTTTTATGAGGTTATTTTCTCTCTATTTTTTTAAGCTTTTTTTCATAAAAGATTGCTAGTTACAGTGGCAATATTGTTAGTTGGAATCTTATTTTTAAGGAATAGAAAAAAGACAATGTTCGATAAATTTGTCTTAATTACAATTATTGCAGTAGTTTTATGCTGTGGCTTGCCTGGTGGAAGCGCACTAGCGCAGGAAGCAGCGGCTAAAAATCCTATCGATACGGGCGATACTACCTGGATGCTGATTTCAACAGCGCTCGTTCTGTTGATGACTCCGGGATTGGCGTTCTTTTATGGGGGATTGGTGCGATCGCGCAACGTCCTCAACACCATGATGATGAGTCTGGTTGCAATGGGACTCATTGGCGTTACCTGGTGTCTGTGGGGCTACAGCCTCGCTTTTGATGTTACTCCTGGTGCCAATGGGTTTGGCGAAGGCATAGAAAAGTTTATTGGCGGACTGGACTGGTTGTTCCTTAACAATGTAAAAGCAAATGCACCCGACCCAGTTGGATATGCTCCTACTATCCCTCACGAACTCTTCATGGCGTATCAAATGACCTTCGCCATCATTACGCCAGCGCTGATTTCAGGTGCTATTGTCGAACGCATCAGCTTTAAAGCCTATTTCTGGTTTTTACTGCTTTGGTCAACCTTCCTTTACTCTCCCTTAGCACACTGGGTCTGGGGCAAAGGTTGGATCGGCGCGATGGGAGCGCTAGACTTTGCTGGAGGAACGGTAGTCCATATCAGTTCTGGCGTTTCTGCGGTAGTCGCAGCTTGGGTCATCGGGTCGCGTAGAAATTTTGCGACGCAAACTTATGCGCCTCATAACGTTCCCTTCGTCTTGTTGGGAATTGGTTTGCTTTGGTTCGGTTGGTTTGGTTTCAACGGCGGAAGTGCAGTTGCTTCGGGTGCTTTAGCAACAACTGCTTTTGTCAATACGTTCATAGCCGCCGCCGCAGGAGGACTAACTTGGACAATTGTAGAGTGGATTCTTAAGGGTAAAGCGACAGCAGTTGGAATCGCTAGCGGTTTTCTCGCTGGACTCGTCGGGATTACGCCTGCGGCAGGTTTTGTGCTTCCTATCGGTGCGATTTTGATGGGTTCGATTACTGCGGTTTGCTGCTTCTATGCCGTAAGTTTGCGAGCAAAATTAAAATTTGACGACTCTCTCGATACCTTTCCCGTTCATGGTGTCGGCGGAACTATCGGC
>JALOOL010000103.1 GCA_025454425.1 Hydrococcus sp. Prado102
ATCGGTCTTGTTAAGAAAAAAAGACCGATTCTTTTTTACCATAATTTGTCTTAAATCCCTACGTGCTTTGTTTTCTACTGGTTCGTCACCCCGTCAGGAGAAAGAGTTAATTATCGATTAGTTAAGGCGTTGAGTCCTTATGTAACAAGGCATCTTAAGCGATACGGAGATTATGTAGTTAATTTACACAATATTCCGCAGCCGATGGAAGCGGCGATTCATCTCCCTTTAGAAATCTTTGAAACCTAAATAGAGCAACAGTTTCCAGACCATCTTGCCGAAAATTACACGCATCTCGGCTCAATGCCGAAAAGCTCATTTTATTTGCTGCTGAGTTAACACTTGTTTCTGAAAAGCGATCGCTCCTTTGAGAAAACAGGGTAGCGTAGCGGTAGATACGATAGATCTAAAGATAGTAAAAGCCTCAAACATGAATCCCAATAATTGGTTGACCGTTTTTTCCTTCTGCGCGATCGCTACTCTCTTGAGCGCGAGTTATGGTTGGTTAGTGAAAAAAGAAAAATTACCATTCAACTCAGTAATGGCTTTTAACGATGCTCAGTGGCAATTCATGAAGGTTTGGGTCATTGTTGCTTTGCTAATTGGGGTAATTCTTCCTGTAATTATGTGGATTGTTTTTTGGGATCTACCAGTTCAACGTCAGTTTTTTAGTTGTTACTTATTGGCTGTTGTCGTTCAGTTAGCCTGTGAAATAAGTTTTAGCCGTTGGCTATGTAAAAGTGTTGTGGTAATTATTGGAGGGCTTTACACGGGGTTTCGGATTTGGCAATTGTGGTCGGGGTTGCATTCTTTTACTTATTCTCAACCTTGGCTTGGTTTGTTGTGGTTAGTTTTAATCTTTTGGATAGCAAATATGATTATGTTAACTACAATGGCGATTCCTAGCATACTTCCCAAATTAAATGGTTACGACAGAAAGGGTGAAGAGGAGCGAGTTTAGTTATTGTTCTTTGAAGGAGAGCGATCGCGCGCTCGATGTCAAATGGTAATTTAACGAACTTGACATGAAAATATCAGTGTAGGCACAGCAGTATTATTTGATTGTTGTGAGAAACTTGGCTCGGTTTTTGGTTGACTACTTCTATTTTCTTCTGACTCCAAAGACAACCATTCTTGAGTTGGCGGAGAGTTGAATAAATCATCAGGAGATGGCGGCAATCCTCCGCGTCCGACATTATAAAAAGAAATCCTGCCCCTTGCTGTGCCTCCCACTCGACAGCCTTGTGCTACTTCAACATTAATTCTCTCTTCGGTTAGCGCTTCTACTCCTCGCGTTGGTTCGATTCCAGAAGTATTGATAACCACTTCTCCTGCTGCTCCTAAGTCCGAACTTGCCGTGATATCGCTCAGGGGCGTGAGTTGAGAACGAAAATCGATGCCAAAAATGCTTTGAGTATTGATGAGAACTTGTCCTCCATCGCCAGCAAAAGCATTAGCGGTAATATCGCTATTTTCTTGAGGAATTGCCACAATTGAGCCTGCATTAATCGTTATAATGCCACCATCGCCCCCGGCTTGTGCTGTGCCTGCGGTAGTGGAGATTTGCGAGCCGTTGCGTAGAAATAATAAATCTTGTACGTTTAGGGTGAGATTACCGCCTTGAGTGCTGGAAGTTTGGGCAGTGATTGTGCCGTTATTTAGAGTAATAGACCTGGTATTTGCTTCAATTTGACCGCCTATTCCAGTTCCTTGACTGCTAACGGATATTTCGGCTCCATCCTCGATCGATAACCTTTCGGTAGCGATGTTTAATGTACCTGCATTTCCCGATCCTTCTGTTTGAGCCGTTATAGTAGTAGGCTCGCGATCGCTCAGTCTAATACCGCTCAGTTGCACTGACTCAGAAGCATTAATTGTTATAGTTCCTCCACCCCCTTCGCTTCGAGTTAATGCTGCAATTCTGGCCCCTCCTTGAAGGAGCAACTGTTTGGTATCTATATTTAAATTTCCAGCATTTCCTTTTCCTTCCGTATTAGTAGTTAAGAAACTTGCAAACCGACCATCACTAGAAGTACCAATAATTTTTATTGATTCAGAGGCATTAACTGTTAATGTACCTCCATTCCCTTCGCTACTAGTACTAGCGAGTAATCCTGCTCCATCTCGAATTAACAACCGTTGGGTGTCGATCGTCAAATTTCCTGAATTTCCTGTTCCTGCCGTGCCAGTTGCTAATCCACTGCCTATTAATCCACTTGCGAGTTCGCTATCAGTAGAAGCTCCTATTAATTGTACTGATTCGGTAGCATTGACAGTTAGATCTCCTCCTTCACCTTCGTTGTTGGTAAGAGTTGTAACTCCTGCCCCATCGCGAACCAGCAATCGAGGAGTGTTAATCGTTAGAGATCCTGCATTTCCTTTTCCATTCGTGCTAGTAAACAGTAAAGTTGGACTCTGACCTTCTGAAGCTACCCCAACAACTCGAACCGATTCGGTAGCGTTAATCGTCAAATCACCTGCGTCTGCATTACCTAAAGTGGCTGTCGATATGGCTCCATCTCGAACTAGTACCTGCTCGGCGTTAATCGTCAAATCGCCTGCTCTAGCCAATCCTTCGGTAGAAGTTGAAATTGCTGCACCATCTCGAATTAGCAAATGTGGCGCATTTAGAATTATATCTCCTGCTTTTCCTTCTCCTGCCGTTTCAGCACTTAAACCGCCTGGACGACCGTTTGGGGAAGTACCAAGCAATTGAATTGATTCAGTAGCATCGATCGTTAACTTACCGCCTTCTCCTTCACCTCCAGTATCAGTAGCAATTTCTGCTCCATTCTCAATAAGTAACCTTTCTGTGGTAATTTTTATGTCTCCTGCATTTCCTTTTCCATCAGTGCTAACCGTTGTTAAAAAACTTAGAAGCCTACCGTTGGCAGAAGTGCCAACTAGTCGAACTAATTCAGTAGCATCGATTGTTAAATTTCCTGCATCTCCTTCATCGGTAGTGCCAGTCAATATAACGGCTCCATCGCTTACAAATAACTGCTCGGTAGTAATGCTCAAATCTCCTGCTTTACCTTGACCTCCAGTACCAGTAGTCAAAGTACTGGCATACTGTTGATTTGGAGCAACTCCAATCAGTTCGACTAATTTAGTAGCATTGACGGTCAATTTTCCTCCCGCCCCTTCGCTTGCAGTATCAGTTGATATAAAACCTCCATCTCGAATTAACAAATGTTGGGTATTAATATTCAAAGAACCTGCATTTCCTTTTCCGGTAGTTGCTGCCCTCAAACGACTAGGAGACAGACCATCGAGTGAAGTTCCAAGGACTTGTACGGATTGAGAGGCATTAACCATCAAATTTCCTCCGTTTCCTTCATTGGTGGTGGTAGTTGAAACCCTTGCACCATCTCGAACCATTAATCTTTGCGTATTGATGGTTAAGTTTCCAGCTTTGCCTTTTCCTGTTGTTTCAGTAGTTAGGCTACTATTACTCAACCGTGCTGATTCAGAAGCGTTTACCGTCAAATTTCCGGCGTTTCCTCCGCCTATAGTGTTAGTGAAGATTGTCGCTCCATCCTGAAGCACCAACTGTTTCGTCTCAATCCTCAAGTTTCCTGCCTTGCCGTTGTCGGCTGTGCCAGTAGATAGCAAACTATTACTCAATTGAAAGTCAGAGGCATTGACGATTAAATTGCCTCCGTCTCCTTCGCCGTCAGTAATAGTTGAAATAGTTGAACTATCTCGAAGCAATAACTGCGGTGTCGTAATGGTTAAGATTCCTGCCTTGCCTTTTCCTGTCGTGCTAGTGGTTAGAATACTATTAATCAATTGCATCGATTGGTCGGCATCGATCGTTAAATCTCCTCCTTCTCCTGCGTCTGTGATTGTTAAGATTCTTGCGTCATCTCGAACGATTAACCGTCCAGTATTAATACTCAAATTTCCCGATCTCCCTTGACCTCCACTTCCAGCAGTTAGCAGACTATTAATCACTTGCACCGATTGGTCAGCATCGATCTTCAAATCACCTCCTTCTCCTGCTCCTATAGTCGTAGTAAAAATCTGTGCGTCATCCCGAACGATTAACTGTCCAGTATTAATACTCAAATTTCCTGAGTCGCCTTGACCTACAGTTCCAGCAGTCAGGAGACTATCAATCACTTGCACCGATTGCTCGGCATCGATAGTTAATTCTCCTCCTTTTCCTACGCCTCCAGTAGTAAAAATACCTGCACTATCTTGAAGCTGCAACTGCGGTGTTGTAATGGTTAAATTCCCTGAGTTCCCTTGACCTCTAGTTGCAGTAATCAGGGAACTGTCAATCAATTGTATTGAGCGATCGGCATTGATGGTCAAATCTCCTCCTTTTCCTGCTCCTTCAGTCGCCGTTGAAATACTTGCATCATCAAGAGCAATTAACTGTCCGGTATTAATGCTTAAGTTGCCTGCTTTGCCTTGTTCTGTCGTTTTAGCAGTCAAATCGCTATTAATCAATCGCACCAAATCAGAGGCATTTACAGTTAAATTGCCTCCTTCTCCTAGTCCAAAAGTATTGGTTGAGATGAAGGCTTCATCTCGAACCAACAACTGTCCAGTCGTAATAGTTAAATTTCCTGCTTTCCCCGTGCCAAAAGTTCGAGCTAATAAAGCGCTAGGACTCTGAGTGTCAGAATAAGTGCCGAATAGTTGAACGGATTCAGAAGCATTTACAGTTAAATTGCCGCCATCTTGCCTGCTATAGTTATCAGTTGCAATTTGCGACCCATTTAGAACCAATTGTCTTGCTTGAATAGTTGCATTTCCGCTTGGACTTTGGAGTAAAGAATTACTGGTAAAAAGTAGGCTATTGGCTAGCGAGATTCGATCGCGAGCAACCAGCGTCAGATCGCCAGCTTTATCGGCACTTAAAGAAGTCTCAATTAAGCCATTGGTAAAAGAAATATTGCTTCTAGAGTCGAGAATTACATCGCTCCCATCGCCTCTAATCTGCGTAACAGCAATATTTCCTCCAGGTAGAGACTGATTGGGCGAGTATTGATTGGTCAACAAAACAAGACTATTGGGAGCCTCCATTAAAACTTGACCGATGCTAATATCTGCACTAGATGGAGTAACTGGAAACTCAAAAGGCGGGAAAAAAGTCCCGTCTCCTACCAAAAATGGAGTTCCGATCGCGTCTGGTGCTACTCCTGCACGAATATCCAGCGTAGGTTGGGTTCTCCCGTTTACAGCTACTGTCTCGCCGTTGGATAAACTAACTCGCTCGACTAATCCATTCTCTGCATCCGCCCCAGTAATAATTACCCCAAGGGGAATCTCGACTTTACCGCCTGCTAAAATATGCAGCGAGGCTCCCTGATAGCCGTTAATCAGAACGTCCCCAGCCGTTCGTATAATTGGGTCGTTCGGGCTAGTTAAATTTCCTAACTTTCCATTTAAATTTTCGATCCTATAATTGCCCCCACTCCAATAACGTGCATCGCCGATTACGGGATTGGGCGATCGCAAAACCATGTCTTTACCAGAAGCTAACCCGCTTTTTGGATGATTCAAGGCAAAAATATTTACCTGTTCGTTACCTTGAATTAATAAATTCCCTCCCGATGCAGCGACGAAGGGACGAGCGATGCTATCTTGAATGCGAACGGTATCTTTAGCCTTAAGCGTCATGTCTGATATTGTGCCTAATTGACTCTCGATTAAAGTTAAATTTCTAGCCGATGAGAGTTTGGCAGTTTCAGCTTCTAGCAATGTGCCTTCTAGAACGATATCTCCAGACGAGATCGCTATATTAGACCCAGTTAATTTAACTTGTCCTTCGGAATCGATAGTAAATTGACTGGTATCCCCCGATATGTCGATTCTCTCTGGTAAAGAGGAGGCAAATGAGCTAGTTTGTCCCCGCGCTTGAGTAGTTTGCCCCAGTAACTTTCCCGTTCCTTCTAACCGAATGACTGAGTTAATGCCTGTTGGTACGGTAGATAAGGCAATCTCTTTTCCTGGAGCCGATAATTGTCCGCTACTGAGAATCGTTCCTCCGACGAGAGTCAGATTTTGTCCGGGTTTGAGATCGGCTCGATTGAGGATTATACCGCGATCGCTCCCTTCAAATACCAATCCAATCGGGACGGGAACATCTATCGTCAGTAGTGGCGGCGCGTTAGGATTAGTTGCACTAAAGTTCTCTCCATTAGGAAAAGCAATACTATTAGCCGTGCTACCAATAAAAGAGCCTCGCACATCTAAAGTGGCATTGGGGCCGAAGATAATCCCATTCGGATTGATAAAAAAGAGGTTAGCATCTCCTTCTACTCCCAACGTTCCAAAAATCTGTGAGGGATTGTTTCCGGTGACGCGAGAGAATATTGTCTTAATCGCTGTGGGATTGGCAAAGTAAGCGGCGCGACCTTCTGTGATATTAAATTCTCGAAAGCTGTGAAATAGATTAGAACCTCTGGTCGCTCCTCCTGTAATGCGCGAGCGCGTCGCATTAACTCGCTCGATTTGGGAGCTTTGTGCGCCTAATGTGTTGTCAGGAACGATTTGAGCTTGAAGCGAATCGCTATCGAGGAAGTCGAGAACGCTGAAAATCAATAAAAGTTTCAATAACTGCCAAGGCGAGCGCTCTTTTTTCACAATCATTAAGATTCACCCCCAACTGCGTCAATTGTCAAAATGATAATTGAATAACGTTTGATAAGAGGCGATGCTTATTTTTAATTTAAATTTTGGCGTTGGTGGATTGAGGTATGATTTTAGGACTTCGATGCGATCGCTAAAAAGAAGCAGATTTTCCCACATAAGGAACTGGGACATCCCAAAATCTGAGGTAATGAATGAGTAATCGAATCGAATGTGCGAGCATGACTTCAGATTTGGAATAACAAAGAGTTTTTCGGTGTAAACGAGCCAGATAATGTCTTAATCTGCTATTTTCTCCTTCAACTCTGGTCATGTAAGTTTTACTCACAATTTGGTCGCCGTCAGGTATAAAGTTCGGGCAAACTTTCCAGCCATCGGTAATGTAAAAATAGCATTTCCATTGGCTAACTAGGTTCCACAGTGGTTTAAATGTTTCTGCACTATGATCTCCCATAACCCATCCTAAAATCCCCTCTTGAAAGTGATCTACTGCCGTCCAGAGCCATAACTTGTGTCTTGAGTGCGTCTTGCATTCGGCGGGAGCCGCCGAATTACGCACTCGCTTTTTTTGAACCAACAAATGTTTCTAATTCGTCTAATTCTCCCACTTGGGGAATTATCTCTGGCTCATAAGCATCTGGTAGTAACTCGCCAACTTGTTTGACCCAATTCATAATCGTAGTATGATGTATATTTTTAACTCTAGCTATTGCTCTTAAACCCATACCATTGACGTACATAATTAAACATTCACGTTTAAACTCGTCATCATAGCCTTTGTGTGAATTGTAGTCGGTGATGAATTGGCGAGCGCAGTTTACACAGATATAGTTTTGCTTCCCTTTGTTCAAGCCGTTTTTCTGAATATGTGTAGATTTACATTCAGGACACTGCATACGATGATTTTGATTCATGTTTACTCTTAAATGATACAAGCGCGACTGGTCTGTATCATATCCTGATTCACCAACGCCAAAGCTTTAAACCACGGGTCTTTGCAAGCAACTGCAAAGCGCGTGGACTTTGCTTTTAACCGATTTTTTAAAGGTTTGGGTGGATATCCCAAGTTCCAATCTATTCGCAAGTATTCGGGCTGGACTTACCCAGATGCACGTCAGGGCTTTAAGGTTCACAGCACGGGGGATAACGGCTATTTGGAACTGCGAGACTTAGGTTTTAGGATTCAAATGAGAGGGAAAGCCCGTACTTGGGGAGAACCATCAACCTGCACGATTGTTTCCAATCTCATCCATCGTTGCGGATTGGATCTAGATTATCGATCCAAGCACGAATTAAAGCATTGACTTGTTCTGGCACTTCATCGTGAGGACAATGACCTGCTTGGATATAATATTCGGTTAAATTAACAGCGTATTGACGAAACTTAGCGCCGCGTTCCCTTGATTTCATCCAGGGATCTCCTTCTCCCCAAATGGTTAATAGCGGACAAATTATTTGTTGAAGTAAAACATCTACTTTTTCGCCTTGGGGAGTCTTAAACACGGATGCAAATACATCGACAGCACCTTTGTCGCAAGAAGGACGATAAATGTCTTCTATCAATTGTTCTGTGATAGCACTTTGGTCGAGATAAACTTTTTGTAGGGTTTTACGAATGACCGATCGCTGGCGCGTATATTGAAAAATGAGATAAATTGCCCAAGGTTGCAATAAAATCGAGCGAATCAGCGTTTGTAAGAGATTTGGTTTTTGGTCGGGTTGAGTATCGCTAAAAGGCCCCGCACTATTGAGTAAGATAACCCCTGCTACCGATGTCGGATGCTGTGCTGCGACGCATAATGAAGCATAACCGCCTAAAGAGTTTCCTGCTAAGATAACGGGTTCGCGGATAACTTCCGCGATGAAATCGTTTAACTGGTCGCGCCACAAATCGCCACTATATTGTAAATTAGGTTTTGCCGATCGCCCAAATCCTAATAAATCTATTGCCCATACTTCAAAATCTTGCTGTAATTCGGCAATATTCTTACGCCAGTGGTCGGTGGATGCGCCAAATCCATGAACCAAAAGCAGTGGAGGTCGTTCTGCTTGTCGCGAACCTGCTTTGACGTAGTAAATCGAATGTCCTCGCCATTGCCAATAAATTCCTGGAATGGATGCGATAGATGCAACTGAAGCTACTTGCATAACTCAACTCAATTGTTAAGTAATATTAACTTTTCTTAGTCTATCTTGCTTCGCGTCAAAGCGTCATTGATTACAAAGAACCAACGCTCGATGACTAGTGAATTTTGCTAAAAGAAAGCAACTTAGGCGATCGCTTGGGCATAATAGAAATATACAAGCCTGTTAGTAGGTCGATTTCAAAGGTTAAATTATGTCGGCTTCCGAAATGCAACCCCAGCAAACTTATTCTCAAGAGGATGTCCAACACATTCTCCAACTTGCGATCGCCAAAAGAACAGACCCAGGAGAATTGTCGAGAGAGCAATTATGGGAAATTGCCGCAGAACTCGATATAGACAATGAATCTATGCAAGCGGCAGAACGAGAATGGCTCAATAGTCGGTTTTTAGATAAAAAACGGCAAGAATTTGCTATTTATCGACGAGATCTTTTAAAACAAAAAACAGTTAAATATTTAATTGTTAATATTTTCTTGATAAGTCTCGATTCTATTTCTGGTGGGACGCTTTCTTGGTCGCTATACATTTTGTTAATTTGGGGACTAGGACTATCGCTTGATTGTTGGAAAACCTTTCAAAATCAAGGTGCGGCATACGAACAAGCTTTTCAAAGATGGAATCTCAAAAATGAGATGAAACAGTCCTTGTCGAGTGTTTGGACGTGGATTAAGCAATCGTGGCAAACGCCAGCGATAACCAGCGATTATAAAAAGACGATTGATGATTGGTAAAACTTAATTGCATAAAAATTAGGTTAAGCAGCAACAAGCGTAAAGATGAAAAATATAGACGAAGAAGTACGCAAATTTTGGAATAGAGTTGCTGCTGACTGGGAGATCCAAGTAGGAGATGATGGGGACAGTAACCGCATTCTCAATTCCGATCCCGTTTTATGGGAGTTTTTAGGAAATTTGAACGGTCTTGTCGTCCTTGATGCTGGTTGTGGTACGGGTTATCTTTCTCGTAAGCTAGCTGCTAAAGGCGCTGTAGTAACAGGAATCGATCTATCCGAGAAAATGATTGAGATTGCGCGGACAAATGCAAAAACCACTCAAAAAATTGATTTTCTCGTTGATAGTTGCTCGAAACTGGAAAAGGTAACGAGTAATTACTTTGATGTAGTGGTGGCAAACTATGTTTTGATGGATGTGCCAGACTTACAAGGAACGATGAATGCTTTTAATCGTGTCTTAAAGGATAACGGAAAGGCTGTTCTCGTTTTTTCACATCCCTGTTTTCCTCAAGGTAGAGCAACGGAAATGGAAGATAGTATAGAAGTAAGCTATACTTGGAGCTTTTCGTATTTTGAACAAAAGCAATGCGTCGATCCACCGTGGGGACATTTTAATTCAGAATTTATCTGGTTTCATCGATCGCTTTCTGACTATTGGAAGGCATTTAAATCGTCGGGATTTGAAATTATCGATTTTGAAGAACCCAGAATCGCCGAAGAAAGGGTTCATTTGGCTGAAAATGAGAGGAAGCTACGAAAAAGTAAAACTCGTCCTTATTCAGTAGTATTCAAATTGCAGAAAATTAGAAATTTGTAATTGTGCGATCGCGTTTTGGTAAGTTGATTTTTGTCAATTGAAATCCCTGTAGGGTGGGAAATGCTTATCATAACCCGTAAACAAAGATTATAGAATTTTTGGCATTGCCCACCATTTTACTATAGACCTCTTGCATCAATAAAAATTCAATCAAATTGAATACTTTTAAAATCAATTCTTCTTCCTTTCCCCTTTCCCCTCGATGCTCAAAGACGCTTCGCTAATCGCTCGCCGAGCGTGCGCGTCGGTACCCCCTTTCCCCTGACAACTGCTGCGAAGTCTTATGTCCTATTTACTACATAAATTTTATTAGATTAATTTAGCGCTTTTTTTATTCCATATTCTTTAATTCAATTTGGTGAAAAAATTTTACGATTTTCTTTATACCAATTCCTTATGCTTTGAAAAATGGCGATCGCAGTTTTTAGATATATATTATGTTCTCTACATCTGTCCTAAATATTGCTGATATCCTAACTGTTCCAATTTTGCTTGCTTATCTAAAACCGATCGCGTTAAATTTTGACGGTATTGCTGGACTTTTTCGAGTAATTCTGGGTTATGGGAAGCGAGAATTTGTATAGCTAACAATCCAGCATTTTTAGCATTGCCAATCGCGACGGTAGCGACGGGAATTCCCGCAGGCATTTGTACGATGGAATAGAGAGAATCAACGCCTTGTAGGTGTTTGCTAGCGACGGGTACGCCAATGACGGGTAATGGCGTGAGCGATGCTACCATTCCAGGTAGATGAGCCGCACCGCCTGCTCCTGCAATAATAACTTTAATCCCTCGTTGATGGGCAGTTTGTGCGTAGTTTACCATTCTCTCTGGGGTTCGATGAGCAGAGACGATCGCGACTTCACAAGCAATGCCAAATTCTTCGCATATTGCGATCGCATCTCGCATGGTAGGCAGATCGGAATCGCTACCCATGATAATGCCAACTAATACCGTACTACTACTCATAAGGAGGGGGAAATGACTTTTGAGGTAATAGATCGTCTTAATGACGACCAAATTGAAGATTTATATCGACTTTATCAAGCCGAGTGGTGGTCAAAAGAGAGAAAAAAAGCCGATATCGAGCGTATGCTAAAACATTCGGATCTTATTGTGGCATTTTGCGACCCCAACAGCAAACGATTGCTTGCTTTCTCCCGCATCTTGACTGACTATGTTTACAGAGCAACTATTTTTGATGTAATTGTAGGAGCTTCCTATCGAGGTAATGGATTAGGACGCATTTTAATAGATATTATTGCGAACCATCCAAAGCTTAAATCCGTCGAGGGATTATATTTATATTGCCTTCCAGAAATGATTCCTTTTTACAAAAAATGGGGATTTACAGATGATGTAGGCAATCGGTGTTTAATGAAAAAAATACATTTATAAACTCCATCGTTTGTAAAATTATGAATGAAATTTATAATAATACAATTCACGAACCAACGTCTCGCACCACTTGTTTTAATATTATCAATGCTCGCTTGCTTGGATCTGAAGATTTACACGTTATTCGCATTAACAATCGCGGCATAATTGAATCAATAATAGCTGTCGATAATCCTATTGAAAAAAGTAATAATGAAAAAGTTTTAAATGTTAATGGCGATTGGATTACTTTAGGCGGAGTCGATTTACAAATCAATGGCGGATTGGGTTTAGCTTTTCCAGAGCTAGAAAAAGAACATTTTTCACTACTAACAGCTTTGTGCGATTTTTTATGGCAACATGGGGTCGATGCTTTTTTGCCGACAATCGTCACTACATCAGTAGAAAATATACAGCGATCGCTTTCAGTAATTGCTGAATATATCGAGTTACAGAAATCTGAAAATAAACCAATGGCAAAGGTTCTTGGCATCCATTTAGAAGGACCTTTTCTTAATTATGAAAAGCGGGGCGCTCATCCGGCAGAATATTTAATTCAACCAACAACAGAAACGGTTGAATGGGTTTTAGGAGACTACGCACATATCGTAAAAATTATCACCCTCGCGCCAGAATTAGATATAACCGAAGAAGTTATTCCTTATTTGCGATCGCTGGGAATTGTTGTTAGTTTGGGTCACTCTACAGCATCGTTAGAAGAAGCAAAAAAGGCATTTAAATTAGGCGCTTCGATGGTGACTCATGCGTTTAATGCTATGCCGCCTCTACACCATCGAAAACCAGGATTATTAGCAGAAGCTATTACGAATAAAAACGTCTATTGCGGTTTGATTGCAGATGGCGAACACGTTTGTCAGACGATGATAGATGTGTTATTAAGGGCGAGTAACTACGAAAAAGGCGTTTTCTTAGTTAGCGATGCGCTTGCACCCATTGGTTTGCCAGATGGGGTTTATCCTTGGGACGAACGTCAAATCGAAGTGACAGACGGGACAGCTAGATTAGCAGATGGAACCCTAGCAGGGACGACTTTACCGCTGTTAGTTGGGGTCGAAAATCTAGTGAAATGGGGAGTTTGCGATGTGAAGAAGGCGATCGCGCTAGCTACAGAATCTCCTAGAAAAGCAATGGGAATGCCAGGAATGGGTGAGGGACAACCTGCGAATTTGCTACGTTGGCACTGGGAACCAGAAAATG
Source organism: Hydrococcus sp. Prado102 (assembly GCA_025454425.1). Lineage (GTDB taxonomy): Bacteria > Cyanobacteriota > Cyanobacteriia > Cyanobacteriales > Microcystaceae > Hydrococcus. The sequence continues at coordinate 12,899 of JALOOL010000103.1, forward strand.
CCCGATTAACCTGGCAACGCCTCGCGTTATAACTCGTTCAGATACGCTGGAGTAGGTTCATTCCGTGGGTATCGGTTCCACAAGTCGTAAATAAACCGTAAACCTCGCTCATTTTCTTTACCTGCTCGGTTTCTTTGAGACTTGCTTTCCAGGGTTTGGGATTTCCATAGGCATAGTAAGCTTCTACGCCATCGATCCCCATGTGTACCGCAGCAGGAATCAGTTCTTGTGCGGAACGGTGATAGCGAACGGGGTGAGCTAAGACTGTCAATCCCCCTGCTTTGTGAATGGCATCGATTACGTTATCTGCATAAACATCCATTCCTGAAGGGCGATTTCCTTGTAAATAAGGCTTCATAACCTTATTTTCGGGATCGAAAGCATAACCGAGAATGTGAACTTCTGTTCCTAGTAAATTAGAGGTTACTTCTATTCCCGTCCATAGATGGGGAAGGCGAGATTCTGGTTTTTGGATGCGAATTTTTTCTAGCTTGCGTTGAGCGATTTGATAGCCTCGAACTGAGTGGTGATCGGTAATGGCAAAACCTTTAAGTCCGATAGCGAACGCTTGTTCGAGCAATCCTTCTGGAGTTAGTTTTCCATCAGAGCAGACGGTGTGCATATGAAAGTTATAGTGATAGGGGCAACTTTCAAGATGTATGCTTGCCCACACTTCTTTCAAAGCTTGCGTGTTTTGAGCGTTTGGCACAGTTACAGGAGAAGCAACCATATGAGATGTCATACTTTATCTAGGAACGAGTCCTAGCACTGAAGTAATTTTACAAATCATTTAGATTTGTTAACATTAACGATAACAAAACTTAGGGGCAATTGACATCAGAGTTTTTACGGTATATAGATCGGTTTTTTGAATGATAGTCATAAGTTAATGTAGCCTATGTAACAAATTTCACCGGTTGAGTCATTGTACTCAAGCTTTTTAGGGAAGCGCGATCGCCTTCTCAATTTTTAAACAGATTACTAGACAAAAAAACTTAATTATTGTGATACCAACTAAATAAGGACTAGACAAAAAAACTTCGTTTAAAATATGCCAAAATGCTCGAAAATCTGGCGCAGAAATAAATAGTAATATTGTTTTATAGTCTCCCAATCTCCCCCACCTCCCTGCGTGTCTTAATTTTAGCGATCCAAAATCTCTACAACTCCAATTTGACCGTCAATGCGTACTTGCTGACCATCTTTTAATAGCTGCGTTGCATTATGAACGTCCATTACCGCAGGAATTCCATACTCGCGAGCAACGATCGCGCCGTGAGATAAAGCACCTCCCACCTCTGCAATAATCCCGCCAGCACGAGCGAGAATTGCCGTCCAACCCGAATCTGTATAAGGGACGACGACAATGGTTTGGGAATCGATTTCGTCCATTTGTTGGAGTCCTCTAATAATCTTCACTCGTCCTTCTACTTGTCCCGAACTCGCAGCAATTCCCTGCAATCGGCGATCGCCTTGTAGCGACGAAGTAGGGATCGGGGGTAAACTCTTGGGAGTGCCGTAAACCACGTAAGGAACGCTAACGAGTTCCTGATTTTGCTTATATTGATTTCGTCGTCGTTCGATGAGTTGGGGCAATCTTTCTTGCAATTGAGGGTCGGAATGTTCGACTAAACGATGAATTTCAGCAATTTCAAGAAAAAAGATGTCTCCTTTTGCTAACAACGTGCCATCTTTGAGCCAAAGTTTTTCTAATTCTACGAACGTCCAACGTAAATGAGCCAGTAGTTGCGAATAAACTTCCGTCGCTTGACCTTTGAGATTGAGACGCTTTTGTACGATTTGCACTTTTAAACTCGTCGCTGGTTCTCGATCTTCTTTCTGTTGCGGCGGATGAAAGAGAAAACGAGTAAATAACGCTCTCATCGATCGCGGGTCTTCCTTCCAGCGAGGAACGGCAATATCGGTTGCTGCTTCGCTCAAATAACCGTATCTCTCCAACCACTGCTCAAAATGCTCTAAAACCTCCTGTCCGTCTGGAGTTTCCGCTAAATGGGCAAACAGGGAAGGACAGCTATAACCGCTTAATTGGTCGATAGGGAGCAATTTACGAGCGTAGATTGCGATATCGGCAAGCGATCGCGTTGAGGCTACTTCTGGCGTTTGACTGTTATCGAGTTGTTCTGCTCCTACTTTTAGGATAGCTTGTCGCAATGCCAGACTCAGAGGGGCGAGAATGCTGTAATAAGTTGCTCTCTTGAGTACGGATAAGATAGTATCTACTTTTTCTAATAACTCTCTTGGAGACTCTTCTGATAAAGGCAGCGCTTCGATTAAATTGAACGTTGGCGTAAAGTATTTTTGTAAATCGCGATCGAAATCTCGATCTAAATTCCACTCTTGCTGCAATAATCTCAACAATCCAGGAAGGTTGCGCAGCGTAGATTGTAGCGGAGGCTTGCTAAATTTTGCACCTCTAGTAAGAAATTCTAAGCTTTCTGGCGGAAGACCCATCCGAAGGAAAATTTCTCCCAACAGCGTTGCATTAAAGTAGGCGTGTTGGAAATGTAGCGTTGCTGTTTCTTCAAAATCCAAGCCTTTTGCTCGTCTTCCCAAAACAACTGTAAAAATATCGCCCCACACGCCACAAGTAAGGGGACGATTAATAGACCAAGTAAGCGGTCGAATAACGCCTGGAATCACTTCAGCAGCAATTTTGCGCGTCCAAATCGGTTGTAGAGTCGTAATCGATCGCGCTTGCAAAAGCCATAACTGCTGTCCGTCATAAGTCCATTCTATATCTTGAGGAATGCCCCGATAAAGGTCTTCTATTTCTCTAGCTAAGGTGGCAACTGATTGGATGATATTTTGGGGAATTTCTTTTACTGATTCGGATTCGGATTCAGTAGGGGCGAATCGCCATTCGCCCCTACTAGTACGGGTGGATAATGATTCTCCCCTAACTTCAACACAATATCTTTGTGGCGTGATTTGTCCCGATACTACTCGTGCGGCATCGCCGCTTAAGGCTTCGATAACGACAGCCGTATTCATTGGATCGACGGGATCTCGGCTAAAAGCTACCCCAGAAAAAACGCCTCGAATTTGTTTTTGGATCAGTACTGCCATCGGTGCATCGGCTTGGTTTCTATCTCTGCGATATTGAACCGCAGCAGGATTGTTATAAGCTGCCTGACAGTCTAAAATAGATTCTTGTAGTGCTTGTGGGCTGGTAACGTTCAAAATCGTTAAATACTGTCCTGCTGCCGAGGCGGTTTCTGAATCTTCTCCGATTGCTGAAGAACGGACGACTAAGGGATTCTCGTCATAGGGTTCGAGAAATTCGACGAATGGTTGCGCGTCGTCGCCTGCGGGGAGTATCCAGCCATCGGGAACGGGATAACCCAATCGTTTTAAGTACGAAAGAGTAGCTGCTTTTTGTCCGACTTTGAGGGGATCTAGCCGCTTGTTTAAGGAGAGAATGTTTTTATCGCCTCGGAAGAAACGAAACATCTTTTGCGATCCTGTTTTTGTTGATTTTAAGGGAAGATCGAGATCGTCGGGGATTTTTTGATAGATCCAAGCTAGCAAACCCACTAACGCGATCGCCGCACCGATATACTCGCCGCGATCGGGACGTAGCAAGCTTAATACTAAAGCTAGCACGAATAATCCTACCAAACGCCCTGTCTTGCGCTCCCGAAAGATGGTAAAACTAATTCCGCCTATCAAAGCCGTTAATAGGGCAGCTTGCCAATTGTGAACGAGAATTCCCCAAGAGACGTTAGTAACGCCAGCCCCTTTGCCCATCCAATAACGTCCTACTACTAGGGCTATCAGTGCCAATAACTCCCAAGTTGGATCGTTAGGAAAAAACCAACGGGCGATTAAAACTGCCCCAATTCCTTTAGCGGCTTCTGAAATAACGGCTAAAATACCAACAAACGTACCGCCGTGATAAAAAGCCGCCGAAACAGAAATATTACCCGTTCCCAATCTCGACAGTTTTCGCCCTGTCAATCCATAGGTAATCCAGTCAATGAAAGGAAGTCCTCCTAACAGAGGACAGATCGAGAAAATTATTAGAGAACCCCAAAGCTGTGTCAGCGTCAAAATAATTCGTAATTCGTTCGTCCTCCTCGCTTCGCTACGTGCGGGCGAGTTCGTAATTCGTAATTGCAAGATCGTGAGGTCTTAAATCCACCACTACATAATTCTTGACACTCTCCGCCCTATAAGGGCGGAGATTCTTGGTTCATCGAGCCTACTTGCCCTGACAGGATTGCTCCAACCAGAGTAGAGGTAGATTCTCCCCA
>JALOOL010000414.1 GCA_025454425.1 Hydrococcus sp. Prado102
GTGTTTTCATAAACTGTTAAGTTTGCATCTCTAACACGCTCCATGATTGGTCGAATCTTACACGTTTTTTCGTCGGCACAATCATCACATTTTCCGTAGAAATAAAGCGAAACACAAAGCATCGGCGAAATCGGTCCGTCAATGATACGAACTATTTTAGCAATCGAAACATCAGCGGGCGACATTCGGAGTTGATACCCTCCACCTTTGCCTTTTTGGCTATGAAGCACGCCATTATTGCGGAGTTCGAGCAAAATGGCTTCCAAAAACTTTTTCGGAATACTCTGTTGTTCGGCAATATCAGCAATCAAAATCGGTTGCTTCGACTCATATTTTTCTGCAAGCACCTTGAGTGCTTTGCAACCCGATAGCGATCGCGAATTAGTCGATGTTTTACTTGCCCATCGCCGTCTGAATCGAGGTCCGAAAATCGTTGCGATTGGTGGCGGGACTGGACTTTCTACCCTACTGCGGGGGTTAAAACAGTATAGCGCTAACATTACAGCCATCGTTACCGTTGCCGACGATGGGGGGTCTTCTGGACGGTTGCGACGAGAAATCGGCGTACTTCCGCCTGGAGATATTCGCAACTGTTTAGCTGCTTTAGCAGATGAAGAAAAGCTTTTAACCGAGTTGTTTCAATATCGCTTTCAAGCAGGAGATGGATTAATCGGTCACAGTTTTGGCAATTTATTTCTCACTGCTATGACTGAGATTGCAGGAGATCTCGAAAAGGCGATCGCGGCAAGTTCGCAAGTCTTAGCCGTGCGAGGTAAAGTATTACCAGCTACCCTAAGCGACGTTCGTTTGTGGGCGCAGTTAACCGATGGTCGCTTAATCGAGGGAGAATCGAATATTACCGAAGCAAAAGGACAAATACATCAAATTGGTTGTATTCCTCCCGATCCTCCTGCCTTACCCGCGGCAATCAGCGCGATCGAGGAAGCCGATTTTATCGTTGTCGGGCCAGGAAGCCTTTATACTAGCGTAATTCCCAATTTATTAGTTCCAAAAATTCGGGAAGCGCTGGCTAAAGTTAACGTGCCTCGCATCTATGTTTGTAATATTATGACTCAACCAGGAGAAACCGAAGGCTATACCGTCTCCAATCATATCCGCGCGATCGACCGCGTTTGTGGAAAACGAGTTTTTGATTCTATTTTAGTTCAGCGCACCTCTCCCTCGCCTCAATCACTCGAACGCTATGCTCAAGAAAGTTGTCATCCCGTCTTTTTAGATCGAGAAGAAGTTGCCAATTTAGGCTGTCGCATCGTCATTGCTAACGTGATGGAAGAAGATGAAGTAAAAGGCTACATTCGCCATGATTCTAATCGATTAAGCAAGATTTTGTGGCGTTGGTATAGTGGGAAATAGTTTGGTGAAACGATGAAAGGGTAAAGTGACTTTAGAGAGTGACCAGTGATTATAGTTCAAAGTTCAAAGTTCAAAAAAAAGTTCAAAATAAATGTCTTTTCTTGTTCCGTACTTTCGACTTCCGACTTACGTCTTTGGGACGGGCTACGCCAACGACTTTCGACTTTCCCATTGCCCCTTCCCTAATCACCTTTACAAGCGATCGCGAAAATATTGACGATACAAATCGCAACTCGGTTGTACTACATCGCCTACTAGTGTTACCAATCCCATACTTTCTAATTTATAAGCTTGCGTCGGTTCTAACTCTACTCCAGTATCCGAGGCGACAACAGCCTTCATCGCAATAGCTAATTGAGGCGAAGATTGCAAATTATCCCAGTGATGGCGCAAATGAGCGCCATAAATTCCGCCTTGTGTCGGTGCTTCTTCTAATAACTGCTCTTTAGATAAGTTTTGATGGCAAAGGGCATCGATCGCCAAGCGAATTAAATAAGGATGTCCGCCGACCATCTCAATTAAATCTCCAGCAAATTTTTGCATCTCGACATCTTCTATCCAGTCGAGTCCGTAATGTTTGACGAGAAGTTGAACTTGCTCTAAATTAAATCCTGGTAACTTAACCTGTCTCCCCACATTAAAAGGTGATTGATTGGCATCTAACTTGATGTAAGCTTCGGTAGAATTAGCAATAATTAAGCGTAGATTTTGCCAGATAGGAAGATTGTTTGCTTCTTCGTGCCAATAACGCAACATAGGTAAAAAATCTTTGGCAATATCGGGATATTCAAAGACGCGATCGACGTTATCTAAACCCAAGGCTAAAGGACTGTCGATTTGTTCTAATAAATAGCTTTGAAAATAGGTTTTACAACTCACTAAACTCCCAAATAGTTCTTCATCCCAATAATCGTCTAAGCTAGGTTTTAAGCTTAGTTCTCGACTGAGGTTAGCGCAAAACCAACGCAAAAATTTATCTAAATTAGCAAACATTGCGCCTTCTGCCGCTCGTAAATTTAAATACACCTTACGATAGCTACAAGCTTCTGCATGAGCGAGAATTCCTTTAAGCAATGACGTTTTTCCCATCTTTTCTGGCGCTTTAATCCGAATTAATGTGCCTGGTTTTAAGATTTCCTGACAACAGTCAGATTCGATGGGAGGACGTTGAATATATAGTGGAAAATCTGACGTAATAGGGATAGAAGAATAGTTAGGATTAGAGGCTGAGAATTCAAGACCTATTTTGCCTCGTCCTGGCACTGTTGCAGTTTGATTCCACTCTAGATATTTAATTTCTTTGAGCCATTCTCGCAACACTTGAAATTTTCCTGGCCCTTTACTATGAGGTTCTAATTCTGGACAGCCATTAGGCTTATCTTTGGCAAAATAACTGTAAATTTCCGTCATTTGCTTCTTATAAGTTTCGTGACTTGCTGCTTCTGCCAATTCCCAGATTTCTTTATCTGGTTTGCGCCAATTTTCATAAGCAAATCGGACTAAAAAAATCTCTTTTAGTTTGCCATGTAAATCGTAGTCATTTGCTATTTGCTTAAGAAATCTATCCCAGTCTTTCGGTTTCATCAGACCTCGCAACCCAAAACGCTTTTCTCGCGATCGACATCCTGTAGAAATCCAATTCTACTATTTTCCACTTAGTTCTACTATTTTCTATTTGGGGAGTATTTAAAATATCCGCAATCTTACTGAGGTTGACTGCTTAAATTGGGACTGACATGCTGCCGTGGAGTCGCTATTCTAGACATAGAGTAAAGAACATCTAAAAATCTTAAACGTTAAACGTATAAATAAGGGTAAAGAAAGGGGAGTCGAAAGATGGGACGTAGATTTATATTAATGATGGCGATCGCGCTGCTATTAGCTGTAAGTAGTGGTGTTATGCAAAGTGCCACTGCTCATCGTACAGACGATTGGACGCAATACAATCAAACTCAACCAGAATGCAAAGGCGACCCTGACGATTGTGAATAAGGGACTGGTTTGAGAGTTTAGAGAGACAAAAGGGACAAGGGAGACAAGGGAGAATATCTACTACTGTAAAGACGAGGCATGGGGGCGGAATTATTTCCGCCCATTGAATGCCGTCGCGATTCGGAGAGCGTCTCTACTACTGAACTCCTAAACTACGTTATTATTCCCTATTCACTAATCTTATCAAGAAGTATATACGGCTAAAGCTTTTGGAATAACGCGAAATGTGGCAGGAGTTGCGACGGTCAATTCTCCATCCGTGTTAATTTCACAGGGTTTGCGCGTGTAGATTTCGATGGTTTCTCCTTGCAGGGTGCGCACCCAAGGTAAAAAGTCATGATCTCCACTGGGTAAAGTCCATAATAAAGGAAAAATCTGCCACCAACGCTGGAGTTCGAGACTGTATAAATCTAGTCGGCGATCGTCGATCGCAGCGTCTTTGGCGATCGCCATTCCACCTCCATAATAGCGTCCGTTTCCGATCGCAATTTGAATAGTTTTAACTTGAACTGCTTTTCCATTAACTTCAATAACAGCGCGAAAGGAACGAGTTTGACTGAGAACTTGTAAGGCAGTATAAGCATAAGCGAGGATTCCTAAGCGTCGTTTTGCTCCTTTGGAGAGTTTTTCAGTAATATTGACGCTCAATCCCAAACTTGCTACGTTAAAAAAATGTTTGCCATTGACCCAACCGAGGTCGATATACTTAAGATTGCCAGTTGCGATCGCGCGACAAGCTTCAGGAATAGACATCGGGATTGAGAGAGTACGCGCTAAATCGTTAGCTGTGCCTAATGGGAGAATCCCTAGCGGAAGTTTTGTTTCTACCAAGCTATCTACAATCGTGTTGAGAGTGCCGTCTCCTCCGCCGACGATGACTAAATCGACGGATTTTTGATGTTTGTAGACTAATTCGGGCAATTGCTGGCGATGCTTAATCGGTACTGTGATTAATTCAAAGTCTAAGTCGTGTAAGACTTCTACTGCTTGAGCCAAGCTTTTTTGACCCTTGCGAGCATGACGGTTAACTAACAACAGTGCCCGTTTAGTCATGAGAGTTTTTTATAGTATGACTAAGATATCCTTCTATTGTGGCGAGAAAAGTGCAAAATTTAAAATCCAAATGAAAACTGCGATCGCGTAGCGTGGGCTTTGCCCAATCGCCTGACTTGTTCTATCTCACGCAGAGGAGGCACGGGAGGCGAATTACTTCGCCTCATTGAGTGCCGTCGCGCTCCAGGCGCAGAGGAGGACGCAGAGGGGGAAAAGAAAGAAATGTAGGTTTGGTTGAGGTCACAAAACCCAACATTAATAGGCTTTTATCAAAAATGCTATCCTGTCGGATGTATGCTTATCTCACTCTCCGAACCATCTTCATTTTTTGTAATAATTACGTGGTAAGTGACTAGGCAAAATTAATTACACCTCTTGCTAACTCTATCCTTAACTCAAAACAATGGTAGGGTGGGCAATGCCCACCCTACAAATTCTTAAGAT
>JALOOL010000415.1 GCA_025454425.1 Hydrococcus sp. Prado102
TTATATCATTAAGGAATGATCGCTCGTTTTCAAATTAAATTTGATTAGTACCTTTTTAGAAACTATCTTACTTTTTAGTATCTTCTTTTAATTTTAAAAAAGATTATTTAAACTATAAATATACAGAATAATTCTTCACTTTAAAGGAGTCAAAAATGATTGTAGTTCGCCAAGCAGAAGAAAGAGGTCATGCTCATCATGGATGGCTTAATACCTATCATACTTTTTCATTCGCTAACTATTACGATCCTAACTATTTAGGATTTAGAAGTTTGCGAGTCATCAATGAAGATCGAGTAATTGCTGGTGCTGGTTTTGGTACTCACGGACACAAAGATATGGAGATTATAACTTATGTTCTAGAGGGTGCGTTGGAACATAAAGACAGCATTGGAACTGGTTCGATTATACAACCGGGAGAAATCCAGCGCATAAGTGCGGGAACGGGAATTTTGCACAGCGAATTTAATCCTTCATCAACCGATTCGGTTCACTTCTTACAAATTTGGATTTTACCAAATAGAAAAGATTTGAAACCCAGTTACGAACAGCAAAAATTTGAGTTAGAAAAAACACCAGGAGAACTCAAATTAATTGCATCGCCTAATGGTAGGGATAACTCCGTTACCGTGCATCAAGATATGAGTTTGTATGCAGGAATTTTAGATACGGGCGATCGCATTTCCTATTCTCTTACACCCAAACGTCACGCCTGGATACAAGTCGCTAAAGGTGCAATTCTAGTGAATGGAAATTTACTTGATAAGGGCGATGGTGCAGCGATTAGCGAAGAAACCGAGTTAACTATCGAAGCGAAAGAAAAAGCAGAAATATTACTGTTTGACTTAGCGTAGATTGGTGACTGGTGATTAGGGATTAGCGATTGGGGATGGGACATTGTTTGCTTTCCTTTTCCGATATCCTAGTCACCATTCATTAATTGGGTGTATAGCTCAGTGAATGCTTCAATTTTCCAATACAGCTTTACGAAACGACAACCCTACAATCGCGGAAAAAATATTAAGACAGGTTAGATCGCATAGGAGTTTCAACACCTTGGTTTAATAGTATCAAATATCCAGTCAACATATTTGGATACGCGAGCATAGTATTCCCATACACCATACAAACCATACTGACCTTGTTCGTCGTCATCTTGCCACGAGCTAATTCCAGCAACGAATAAACCAGCTTCTGTTTGGATTAATGCAGGCCCTCCACTATCGCCAATCCCACTAACTCCTTCTAACTCTGTAGTCTCAGGTGGTTCATCAAAGCGAAACACAATCCACTGCTCGTCCACTCTCTCAATCCGGTTAGTTGCCATTCTTAGCAAACCATCGCTTTTTTCGATTCCGGTACGTCCAGTACCGAAATCCCCGCGACCTACGAAAATTGCAACTTGTCCCAATTCATCCTGATATTGATAGGGAACTATCGGTTCAACGTTTAATACAGGTTCATTTAGTTGCACTAAAGCAATATCATTTTGAGCATCTTGAGGCGTTGTACCTTGAAAATTTGGATGGATAATCACCTGCTCGATACTGTAACGTTTTCGGGCGATCGCTACTGTATGTAAACTAGGAATATTTCTAGCAGTGTGCGCTGCGGTAAGTGCCCATCGGGAAGCGATAAGCGTTCCGAGTCCATCAGTACCGAAGAAGTTGAATACGCTTGGATATCGATCTTCTGCGAGCAAGTAAAGTTTTGGATCTATATCGTGCCGGACAATCATGCGCGATCTTTATTTCAAAATAAAAAACCCCAGGAATGCTCCTGGAGGTGAAAAAAAGTTTTTAAGTTTTATCAAACACTAGCCGTTTGAGGGGTTTCGTCCTTAACATCTTTCTGCTGCAACGCTGCATAAAGGCGATTCAAGGCACTAATATAAGCGCGGGCAGAAGCGACGATAATATCGGTATTGGCAGCATGACCCGAATAAATTCGCCCTTCATGTCGCAGGCGAATGGTAACTTCGCCCATTGCGTCAATCCCTGCCGTAACCGACTTGACAGAAAACTCGATGAGTTCGTTGGGAATATTGACCACGCGATTGATTGCCTTGTAAACCGCATCTACAGGCCCGGTTCCAATAGCAGCATCCATCAATTCTTTCCCGTCTGGAGTGCGCAGCGCTACAGTTGCCGTAGGACGGGCATTATCGCCGCAGGAAACTTGTACTAACTCCAAGCGAAATAGTTCTGGTGCAGCATTGATTTCGTCGTTGACAATTGCCTCTAAATCCCAATCGGTAATTTCTTTTTTCTTGTCGGCGACATCCTTAAAACGTAGAAAAGCCTTGTTTAAATCTGTCTCCGAAAGATCGAATCCCAATTCTTTAAGGCGAGTGCGGAAAGCATTGCGTCCCGACAATTTTCCTAGCACAATTTGGTTATTTGTCAAGCCTATCGACTCGGCATCCATAATTTCGTAGGTCAGCTTGTTCTTGAGAACGCCGTCTTGGTGAATGCCCGATTCGTGAGCAAAGGCATTCGCGCCGACGATCGCCTTGTTTGGCTGTACCATCATTCCCGTCAAGTTGGATACCAAGCGAGAAGTTCTGTAGATTTCTTTTGTCTTGATATTCGTCAGGGGTTCGGTTGAGTCTGCGGGTCGTCCTAAGAAGGTATTAAAGTATTGACGGCGGACGTGAAGCGCCATCACCAACTCTTCTAGCGCTGCATTACCCGCGCGTTCTCCTATGCCGTTAATCGTGCATTCTAGCTGTCTAGCGCCATTTTTGACGGCTTCTAGGAAGTTAGCAACGGCGAGTCCCAAGTCGTTGTGACCGTGTACGGAGATAATCGCTTTGTCGATGTTGGGGACGTTATCTTTAATCCCTTTAATCAACAATCCAAATTCGCTAGGAGTCAAATATCCTACCGTATCGGGAATGTTGACGGTGGTTGCACCTGCCGCGATCGCCCTTTCCAAAACTTGATAGAGAAATTCTGGATCGCTGCGTCCGGCATCTTCTGGCGAAAATTCTACATCGTCTACTAAAGACTTGGCATAAGCCACCATTTCCGGCACGATGTCTAAGACTTCTTGGCGCGTTTTTTTGAGTTTGTAGGCTAAGTGTATGTCAGAGGTAGCCAGAAATGTATGAATTCGTTTGTTGGCGGCGGGTTTTAGCGCTTCGGCTGCGGTTTTGATATCTTGTTCGGTTGCCCTCGATAAACCGCAAATAGTTGAGCCTCCCTCTGTGCCAACGGCTTCGGCAATTTTTTGAACGGCTTCAAAATCTCCCGGACTGGCATAGGGGAAACCCGCTTCGATTACGTCTACTCCCAGTCGTGCTAGTGCGAGAGCGATCGTCAGTTTCTCGTCTACATTTAGGGTTGCTCCTGGCGATTGTTCGCCATCTCTGAGGGTTGTATCGAAGATAATAATGCGATCGCGTTGATTGTTCATGGCACTATTTGCACTTTACTTAGAGATAACTATTGATAATTTTGATTTAAACACTATTTTACGCGATTATTTCGCCAACTGTCTTTATGAAAAATCAGTTTTTTCGATGCTTTTACGAATATCATTTAAGTCGATATAGCGATCGGTTACATTTCTTAATTCTCTGGCGATCATTCCTTCTGTAGAAACGACGGTAATATGAGTATTTTTTGAGCGTAAGAGTTCGATCGCCCGCTCAAAATCTCCATCGCCGCTGAATAAAATCACGCGATCGTACTGATCTACGGTATTAAACATATCTACAACAATTTCAATATCTAGATTGGCTTTTTGCGAATAGCGACCGGAACTATCGTCATAATATTCTTTTAAAATTTTGTATCTTACCGTATAGCCAAGGCTAATTAAAGCATCTCGAAAGCCTCTTTGGTCTTGAGAATCTTTTAATCCCGTATACCAAAAAGCATTAATTAAATTGACGGTCGGATCGTTAGTAAAATATTCTAATACGCGCCTGGGATCGAAAAACCAACCATTTTTTTGTTGGGCATAAAACATATTATTTCCATCAACAAAAATAGACAGCCGTTCCCTTCTCTGACAAGGACAGTTATGAGGATAAGTCATAAAAAATAATACCTAATTATTTTAAGATAAATAATTTAATTGCTTAGATTAATCTACTATTTTAGCAATTTTTTCATAGCAAAAAGCCGAGCAATAAATCTACGACTTTTAGAAGCAGATAAGACGAAAAATCTTCTCTTTCTTAAGTAAGATAAGAACACCAGTCGCTCCAACCGCCCGGATATAACTTAGGCTTATCAATGCCAGCAAGCGTCATGGAAAAAAGATTGACGCAAGCAGTCACTCCAGATCCACAATAGACAATAATTTCATCAGCTTGCTGATAATTTGTCCAAAGTTGTTGCTGCGCCGAAGGGGGCAAACAGTAGCCTCGCTCGTCAGAAACCGCCTGCCACGGGGAGTTGACGGCTCCTGGGATATGTCCTGCGATCGGATCGATCGGTTCTCGCTCTCCCCGATAGCGATCGCCATCTCTCGAATCGAGCAAGACAACTGAAGGTAAATCTTTACGAGATCTAACCGTATCGCGATCGACGAGCCAATCCGATTGGAGATTGACAACAAAGTTACCCGATCTGGGTGCGGGGATCTCATCAGTGACGGGATAGCCTCCTTCAACCCAACCCGACCAACCGCCATCGAGTAAAACAGCGTTTTCGTGCCCTAAATAGCGTAGCAGCCACCACAGACGCGCTGCAAAAGCAAAACGAGCGTCATCGTAGGCAACGACAAGCGTTTCTTTAGAGATAATGCCGAGATCGGTCAACTTTTGTGCCAATAACTGGGGAGCAGGCAAAGGATGCCGTCCTCCATGTTTCTTGACG